>WFTO01000015.1 GCA_015485435.1 Anaerolineae bacterium
GTCTTCTTCTTTGTCGTTTGGCCCTTGCTGCGCGTGGTGTGGCAGGGCTTTTTTGATTTTCAGACCGGGGCCTTTTCTGTAGAATATTTCGAACGTTACGTCGACCCCTATTTTATGCGCCACAGCTGGACCACGCTTCGTGACACCATGGTGATGGGGCTTGCGACCGCGACGGGGGGCACCCTGCTGGGCTTCATTGTGGCGTTCACCTTTGTCCGCTGCGGCTATCCTTTCAAACGGGTATCCCACGCACTCTCTCTGATACCGACCATTTCCCCCCCATTCGCCATCGCCATCGCGGTCATTCTGCTGTTCGGTCGTTCAGGTCTGGTGACCCATCAATGGTTGGGCATCAACTTCGATTATGGCGTCAACGATATCTACGGGCTTGATGGGTTGGTGTTCGTGCAGATCATTACCTTCTTCCCCGTCGCCTACCTCATCATCCGGGCCATGCTTGAGCGACTCGACCCAGCCATGGAAGAGGCGGCGCAAAGTCTGGGCGCCAGCAAGCCCCACATCTTGCGCACGGTCACCATGCCACTCCTGGTTCCAGGCTTTGCCAGCGCATTTCTGCTCCTATTTGTCGAATCCCTCGCAGACCTGGGCAATCCCCTCTTGTTGACCGGACAACGCAACGTACTCTCCACCGAGATATTCCTGGCCGTTAATGGGGAGTACAACCAGCAAAAAGCCGCCGCCCTTTCCCTGGTATTGCTCATCCCCACCCTCACCGTCTTTGTAGTGCAACGTTATTGGGTGAACAAGCGCTCTTACATTTCGGTAACCGGAAAACCGACGGGCGGGCAGTTAAGGGTCGATGAGTGGTACATTCGTTGGCCATTTATCATTCTGACGACGCTGACTCTGTTGCTGGTCATTGCCCTGTATGCTTCTATTGCCATTGGGTCCTTCACACGGCTCTGGGGCATCGACTTTACGTTAACGTTAGAGAATTACCGAATCGCCTTTCAGCGGGGTATCGAAGCCATTTTGGACACGACCTTCCTTTCAGCCGTGGCCACACCCATTGCAGGCGTGCTAGGTATGGTCATTGCCTTTTTGGTGGTTCGAAAACGCTTCTCCGGCAAGGAAGCGCTGGACTTCGTTTCGAACCTCGGGGCGGCGGTACCCGGCACCATCTTGGGCATTGGCTTTATCATCGCCTTTATCGACGCGCCCTGGCCTGCGATTCTGCTCGCTTTCTTGGCGTTTCTCTTTTATTTGCTCAATGCCATGGAGGCCAGCCGCAAGCAAAAAGCGTTTGTGACACTGGTTGGATTGGCCGTGGGTTTGGGGCTGGCGTGGCTGTTGGGCGCGTGGGGCGAGTGGGTGCTTGCCAACGTCGCCCTGGTCTTTGCTATCCTGCTATTGATCATTGCTCATTTGGGTGCAGCGCCAAAGGAGCGACGGCTACTCACCTGGTTGATCCTTGTTTCCATTGTGGGATTCTTGCTCTTTATCCTGGGACCTTATCCCACATTGTGGATTGCCGAATTCGGGCGATCCATGGGCGGCAACTGGGCCAAAGTGATTACCAGCCTGGCCGAATGGGTCGATGTTTTCACCCAGGTTCCATTGCCCGCTCATGGATTCTTGCTACTGGCCATTGGCGGATATGTGATGAGCCGACTGCGCACAAGTCAATGGCGCACCCTCTTCACCACTATCCTTCTGGTCATGGCGACCATGTTGATTTTTACGGGCAAACCCCTGGCGCTGGTGGGCACCTCATACATCATCATTGCCGCATATGCCGTACGAAGCCTGCCTGCTTCGCTACGCGCCGGCGTCGCCTCTCTGCAGCAAATCGACCCAGCCATCGAAGAGGCATCCACATCCCTGGGCGCGGATGCACAAATCACCTTCCGTCGTATCACCCTGCCCCTCATCGCTCCCGCCTTTCTGGCCGGGCTCATTTTCGCTTTTGCCCGCCATATGACCTCACTCAGTGCGATCATCTTCCTCACCACCCCCAAATGGAAGATCCTTACCGTGCTTATCCTCAGTGAGGTTGAGCAAGGTGGTCTGAACATCGCCACCGCCTATTCGATGATCGTCATTTTCATCGTATTGGCGGCCATCGCACTCTTCTATTTCCTCATGGGCCGCGCATATAAGACTGATTACGTCGACATGACCATGGGGGGAGGTTAAGATGACACTAGATCGTCACCCACAACCATTGCCGCGACAAGTTGTGTTGCCACTTCCCATCTGAAGCCCTTGCTCATTCCCACCTTGATTCCATTTTCTTTTATCATTAGATCATGCCCTACCTGTCTCTGCAAAACCTCGTAAAAAAATTCCCCGCCCGCGGTGGCAGCGGCGAAGTGCTCGCCGTGGATAATATCTCGTTGGATATCGAGCGTGGCGAATTTATCACACTGCTAGGCCCCAGCGGCTGTGGCAAAACCACCACGCTACGATTGATTGCCGGATTCGAATTCCCGACCAGCGGAAGAATCGTCCTTGACGGCAAAGATATCGCCCCCCTCTCGCCCGACAAACGCGAGATGTCCATGGTCTTCCAGTCATACGCCATCTTCCCGCATCTCAGTGTGTTCGAAAACATCGCCTACGGCTTAAAGATCAAGAAGCTGAGCAAAGATGAGATCAAGAAACGCGTAGGGGAAGTCTTGGCTCTTACCGATCTGGAAGGCCTGGAGAACCGAGCGCCCAATCAATTATCGGGCGGCCAGCAACAACGCGTGGCCCTGGCGCGCGCCCTGGTGATGGAACCCAAAGTATTGCTACTGGATGAACCGCTATCCAATTTAGATGCAAAACTGCGAGAGCAAATGCGGGTGGAACTGCGGCGCATCCAATCGAAGCTGGGCATCACCAGCGTGTATGTCACCCACGACCAGGTGGAGGCCATGGCCCTTTCCGACCGGATCGTGGTCATGAATGAAGGTCGTATCGAACAGGTGGGGCCTCCATGGAAGGTTTATCGCAATCCAGCCAATGAATTTGTGGCAAATTTCATCGGTCGCGCCAATTTCGTTAATGGCGAAGTCGTCACCGTCGAGGGAGAGAGATTGGTCGTAAAAGCGTTGGGCGGCATTTTGGATATTCCCCAACCGCCCGATACACGTTATCCCGGAGAAAAAGTCCGCTTGGTTGTGCGCCCTGAAGCCATCATCCTGGATGGTCATGCTAAAGATGGCTTTCCAGCCATGGTAAAGCGCTCCACCTACCTGGGCTCTCTTATCGAATACGACCTGGAGGTGGGCGGACAGCTCCTCATTGCCACCGAGTCCGATGTCATCCGGGCGTCTATTTATCCGGAAGGTACAACGTTGAACATTTCCTTTTACAAAGATGCCGTTTATTGTTTGCCCAAGGGAAACTAACATGTTATACCGAAACCATTGTGCACACTGTCCCCCCATTGTAGCAATCCCATCGGCCTAACAACCAACCATCCTACCTATCTCATTCCACATTACCAACCCTTATTTTCGGAGGCAAAATCATGGACATCAACAAAGCCAATGCTGAAGCTGTCGGTCGCATGATGGAAGCCCGTCCTGTGCTGGTGGGCATGGGCAAAGCCATCGATGTTATCCCCGGCATGCACGAAAATTTGCTGCTGCACGCGGGGCCGCCCATCGACTGGGACCGAGCATCCGGCCCTATGCGGGGGGCAATCACGGGTGCGCTTATTTTCGAAGGTCGAGCCAAAAACATGGAGGAGGCGGAAAAGCTGGTGAAGTCGGGTGAGATCAAGCTGGAACCTTGCCACGAGCATCAGTCAGTGGGTCCCATGGCCGGGTTAACCTCGCCCAACATGGAAGTGTATATCATCGAAAACAAGACCCATGGCAACCTGGCTTTCAGCAACATGAACGAAGGCTACGGCAAGGTGCTCCGCTACGGCGCCTATGACCAGGAGGTGATGGACCGCCTGAATTGGATGCATGAGGTGATGGCCCCGGTATTAAAGGAAGCCATCGACCTTGTAGGCGGCGTAGATATCAAGGCGCTGCTGGCCGAGGCCCTGCATATGGGCGATGAAGGTCATAATCGCAACAAGGCGGGCTCCATACTCTTCCTCAAGGCTCTGGCGCCCGGCATCGCCAAAGCGGCCCCAAATTCCGACGTGGCTCATGATATTCTCAAAGCCATTGGCGACAATGCATTGGCCGTGTTGAATCCCGTCATGGCCGCGTGCAAAGCCATGGCCGACGCCGCGCACGGCGTGGAGGGCAGCACCATCGTCACGGTGATGGCCCGCAACGGTACGGATTTTGGTATTCGCGTCAGCGGCCTGGGTGACCGCTGGTTTACGGGCCCCGTCGGAAAACCCAAAGGCCTGTACTTCCCTGGCTTCACCGCGGAGGATGGCAGCGGCGATATCGGTGACAGCACCATCACCGAAACCGCGGGCATTGGCGGCTTCGCCATGGCTGCAGCTCCCGCCATCGTCACCTTTGTCAGTGGCACGCCCCAGGATGCCATCAACACCACCATGGAAATGTACGAAATCACCGAAACCGAACACAAATATTTCAACATTCCATTCCTGGGATTCCGCGGCACGCCCACGGGTATCGACATCCGCAAAGTCGTCGAAACTGGCATTACCCCACGCATCAACACCGGTATCGCTCACAAGGACGCTGGCGTGGGCCAGATCGGCGCAGGCCTAGTGCGTCCGCCCATGAGCATTTTCGAAGAGGCGCTGGTCGCGTTTGCGGAGAAATATGGATTCTGAAGTCGTCAGGGCTTCAGATACACTGAGATCCCGTAGTGATTCATCGAGATTCGTAGAGATGCAGTAGAGATTCATTTTGGAGGTTGTTGTGGCCGGATTGGAAGATCTGGTCTTGTTGAAGAAGTCTGCGGAGTTGGCCGATTCGAACTGGAATCTGGTTCGTGAGTGGGATGATTTCGCTCGCGACACAGTTGGCAGACAGTTGGTGAAAGCTGTCGATTCGGTCGGCGCGAATGTGGCGGAAGCTTTCGGTCGATTTCACTACGGCGAAAAGATCAACTTCCTGTATTACGCCCGAGGCAGCGTATTCGAGAGCAAATACTGGATCAACCGGGCGGAAAAAAGAAACCTGATTCCTGGCGAAATCCATCAAGCATTCGCCGCCCAGCTCAAAGATATCGCCATTCGTATCAACAACTTTGCCCGGGCATTAAAATCCCAGCGTTCAAGCCGCTCCAAAATCTCAGACTTGCGAGAACCTGGGCCGGAGTATACCACAGAGGAGACCCTCATCTTCTCCAATGACGATCTCTCTTGGCTCTCCAAATCCCCACAGAATCTCAACTGAATCTCTATCGAATCTCCATCGAATCTCAACTGAATTTCTATCGAATCCCCTTCCCACTCCTTCCTAACAGGAGTTCCACCATGGACCGAGAAACTCTCATCAACACCCTCGCCAATGCCAAAGTCTACGATCTGGCGCAGGACTTAAGCATCTTCACGCCCCCCTTCCCCGGCGACAAACCCCTGGAGATTACCTTCTTCAAGCGGGTCACGGGTGCGCATCATGGCGGCCCAGGCGCGAACGGGCAATTCATCAAATGGAGCAACACCACCGGCACGCACCTGGTGGGCGAACGGGCCTACCATTCCGGCGGCCGGGCATTGGCCGACATCCCCCTCAAGGACCTCATGGGTCGCGGCGTGGTGGCCGACATCTCCCATCTCGTCTCCGATTACAGCGTCTACACGCCCGAGATGATCGAGAGCGTGGCCGACGTGCGCAAGGGGGACATCCTCATCATCAATACCGGCTACCACCGCTACTCCTGGGACCGGCCCGACATTCCCAATCCCAACGCGCAGGGCGGCGTGGAGAATAAAGAATTCGGCTTCCTGGTGCGGCATCCCGGCCCCTCCCTTTCCTTCTACAAATGGGCCATCGAAAAAGAACTCAAGATCATCGGCGTGGACTGCGGTCTGGCCGAGCACCCCATGAACACCCTCATCCGCACCATGCATCCCCAGGAATTCGCCAAGGCCGAGGCCAAACTTAAGGCCGAACACGGCAAGACCTGGGATGAGATGTTCCCGCCCGAAGAGTACTACCGCTTACTGCACATCGAGTTGCCCAAGCGCCACATCCTCTTCGCTGAAAGCATCGTGGGGCAGATCGATGAGCTGCTGGGCAAGCGGGCCTGGTTCATGATGCTTCCACTGCCCTTCATGGAGGTGGAAAGCTCTTGGATGCGGCCTGTGGCCTATCGTCCCCCTGAAGGCATGGATGAAGATGAGTTCTTTGACTTGATGGACAGCGCCGAGGTGTTGGACTTCACCCTGCCCTTCAGCGTGCAGA
>WFTO01000016.1 GCA_015485435.1 Anaerolineae bacterium
TGCCAGACTGTGAAGCAGATAATAGGCTGATTGCGAGACGGCCCGTATCCCTGCCGCGCTCAACTCGACTGCTCCCCACATTTCCAGCATCACAGCCAGCGCGCGTCCTATCCTCTCTCCATGCGGCAGCGAGTTCAGGGGAATGGGATCATGGCGGGACTGCGGGATGGCCCGCAACCATTCGGCGACGAGGGAGCGATCGGGGTGCATAGGGTCGAAGTGGCA
Source organism: Anaerolineae bacterium (assembly GCA_015485435.1). Lineage (GTDB taxonomy): Bacteria > Chloroflexota > Anaerolineae > J102 > J102 > M2005. Next base: position 226 of record WFTO01000016.1, read on the forward strand.
ATAGGAATAGAAAGCTATTTTACAAAAAACGTTGCGAACTCAAAAGACAGAGCAGGGCGCGTGAGCCTGCGTTATCGGGGCGGCAGCTGCAGGAGGGTCGCCAGACGCACTTTGGCGAAGGCTTCCACTTGATATTCTCCAGAGGCGTTGGCTTTCTCTGCTGCTTCCTGATAATAGGCGATAGCTTGTTGGTTTTTCCCTTGTGCTTCATACGCCATGGCAGCAACGAGATAGCCCTGGGGCTTTTCGGGTGCTTCGGCAATGGCTTGTTTCGCCAATTCCAGAGCCTTGTTGAGGTGGCCAGCCATGGCGTACGACTGAGCCAGGCTGGACAACACATCGCCAGGAGGTTGTTCCTTGTACAATTGGTCCAATAAGGGCTCCGCCTTCTGGGGTTGGCCTGTCAGGTCATAGAGCGCGGCTAAGAAGGTCAGGATATCGGGATCATCAGGGGTGTAGGTATATGCCGCTTCGAGCTCGCGGACGGCGGATTGCAGGTCCCCGGCAGCGACAAATTCCTCTGCATTGATTTTATGATCATACGCGGCGGATATGTTCTCGTCCACGGGAAAAAGTTGATTGAATGCATAAAAGCCGCCCACCAACAGCAGCACGATGCCCGCAATGGTGGCGAGCGTAGCCCGAACGCGTTTGCGTCGTCTGGCGGCCAGGGATTCATCCAGCCACCACCACCAGCGCCGATCGCGATCGGGCGTATCTGGCAAACTTTGACGACATGCTTTCAACCCGCCTACGGGTCGCAGTCCAGCAAGCACGTTTCTCGCGTGTCGTTTGACAGCACCTTGAACCTCCTGCCATCGGGTTCGTTCGGGCCGGAGGTCTACGCCCTGCGCTTCCAGTTCTGGAAGGAGAACATCGATCCGGTCTAGATTTAGTAGCAATTGCCGCAGCTCCTTCGTGGAAGCGCTGCGGCTATGAACGGCGGTCTTGTAGCTGGCGTCTAACAGATCGCGCAGCTCGTCCGCGGGAGTGCGGGTTTGTCGCTGAATCGCTCGAGCCATAAAGCTTGGGAAGTTTTAAGGGCGAAGTTTATGAATGCGATCGGCGTTAATCATGAAATGCGACGGAACGTATGTACCCAAGTCACGCTCTCTTCGTTCCAAGACATGCCGGGGTGAATTCCCAAAATAAAGGCGCGATACGCCTCCAGGCTTTCGTAACCCTCTGCTTGGGCATCGGCATCGGTCATCTCACCCAAAGGTTGTTGCCGTAAATCGGTGATTTCAAATTCGACGCCTTCGAGTTGAAAACGTTCACCAGGATACCCATAGACGCCCGCTCGACGCTGTTGGGTTTTGCGTCCAGCGACGGCCGCTTGGATGTGTCGTGATCGGCGAACGAGTCGGTCAATGCTGCATGTCTTCTCTGGAAAAGAGCGGTTCCTCATAGGTATCTCCTTGAAGGGAATGAGATGTGTGGAAGGGTAAAATTGATCTTATCAGTTGTCAGGAGAAAATGAAAAATTGGCAAGGACGTTAAGTGGTCTCGGTAAAATGTCTTAACTGGGCGAGCACAGGCCCACCTTCGGCGCAAAGCGCCCATAGCATGAATGCACTTGGCCAGCGCCCCCAGCAGCAGCCGACTGAAATCGGTCTATCGAGCCCTGCGGGCTGAAGGATCGTCTCTGTTGTCCATGAGGCGGTTAAGAAACTTTTTGTAGACTGCTCAAGAAAATAAGCTTTGGTGGACGCAGATGACGCAGATTGAAACGGATGAACGCAGATTGGTAAAGAAAAAATCTGTGAAAATCGTCCGTGGGCAATCTACATTGCGAAGCACCCGTGTCATCAGCGTTCCCATATTCGTTCGTATCAGCGAGCGGTCACTCGTGTCGCCTGTTCTGAAATAGGGTTTTTACCGCCCAGTGGCGGATGGGTGGTCCGCCATTGCTTGCTGCTGCCGACCCCGCCGGTCTGGGATTCGGCGGGACGCAATGAACATGAACCAGGTTTTGCTGGGGGCAGGTCAACTAACGGAGGCCTGCCTGCTCCCTGCTTCTTGCTGCCAGTTTCCATCTATATCGGCGCGGGCATGCCCGTCGTTGACCTGCTTAGCCGTGAAAAGGAACTATTCAACGGTGCGTTCAAAGAGATTGAGGGGGATGGGCGACTGACACCCAGATGACAAATGCATGGTTGCTGGTATAATAA
>WFTO01000017.1 GCA_015485435.1 Anaerolineae bacterium
GATGCGGGTGTATGTGCCCTACGGCGATGCCTGGTATCCTTATTTTATGAGACGCTTGGCGGAGCGACCGGCCAATCTTGCCTTTTTCTTGCGCGCTCTGGTGGGTGGCTGATGGGCAGGGAGCGGTGAAGTTGTTGTTGAAAACGAAATTTCGTATGATAAAGCATCTCCCAAAACATGTCGACGCTATTTCTGTATCCGCGGAGCAACGATTGTGGATAAAAATCCATCCATTGACATGACATCCATCCAGAGTCAATTCTCGAACAGCATTATCGAGAATATCAATGTCTGGTTGAATGTGTATGACCGCGATCTGAACATTGTGCTCTGGAACGCGACGGCGGAAAAACTCAGTGGCTATTCGCGAGAGGAAGTATTAGGGCACAACCGCATCTGGGAATGGCTCTATCCTGATGAGGAAGAACGGAAGCGGGCTTCGACGCTGGGGCGCTCCATGTTGGAGAAGGATCGGTCGATGGAGGATGTGGAGACAGAGATCACATGTAAAAATGGCGAGGTGCGGGCCATTTCCTGGCATTCGAAGAGCCTTATCGATGACCAAGGGCGGATCTATGGCGCCATCACCTTTGGGTATGACATTACCGAACGCAATCGCGCCCGGGAGGCGTTGCAGAAGGCCAATGAAGAGCTATCGGTGTTGTATGACATCGCATCGGTGGCCAGCGCGTCGAATGATCTGGAAACCATCCTGTCTTATGTGCTTGAGCGGGTGCTGGCGGTCATGGCATGCAAGAAGGGCTTTATCCATCTTGTTGAAAAGGATGAGAACGTTTTGCGCATGGTCGCCCAATATGGCCTGGATGTTTCTAGCAGAGCGCAACTGCGGATGATCTCCGTGGATAGCGGTTTGATCGGACGAGTTCTGAAAACCGAAAAACCATTGGTGATCCCGAACCTGGCGGAGGAAATCGATGCGCTTCGATCAATTCCCCCCTCGCTGCTGCACAGTTATCTGGGCATTCCAATTCGCGCCAAAGGGAATGTGATGGGAGTGTTTAGTCTCCTGGGGCCGGCGGGAAAGGACTTCCGTCCAGAGAAGATCACGTTGTTGACCTCCATCGCGGAGCAAGTGGGCGTGGCCGTGGAAAACGCCCGACTTTACAAACAGGCTGGCGATCTAGCAGTGATCGCGGAGAGGCAACGGCTGGCCCGCGATCTCCACGATTCGGTCACCCAATCCCTTTACAGCTTGACGTTATTTGCCGAAACCGGACGTCGGTTGATTCAACGTCGGGAATTGGACGCGGCGGAGCGCTATCTGCAACGGCTGAGTGAAACCGCCCAACACGCCCTGAAAGAAATGCGGATGTTGGTCTACGAGTTGCGACCTTTGGCCCTGGCGCAAGATGGTCTTCTGCAAACTCTGCAAAAACGTCTAGACGCTGTGGAACGACGGGCCGGGGTGAAGGCGCATTTGATTGCCGATGCAAGCATCGATTTACCGTTGGCTGTGGAACGGGAACTTTATCACATTATTTTGGAAGCGCTGAACAATGCATTAAAGCATTCCTCTGCAAACGCGGTGGTGGTCGAGATATCGATGACGGGCGAGAATGTACAGGCCAAGGTTATCGACAACGGCGTGGGCTTTGAGCCAGAACAGGCTGTGCAGCAGGGCGGCATGGGACTGAGCAGCATGCGTGAGCGATGCGCCAATCTCGGCGCTTCTCTCGACATCATTTCTACGCCTGGTCATGGTGCAACCATATCCGTCACATTCAACCTGACGGATATTCCCTCCATGCAATTTTCGGTCGATGCCCTCAAAAAGGTGATGTCCAATGTCTGAAATCATCAGAATCTTGATCGCCGACGACCACGCTGTGGTGCGAGAAGGCCTGCGTTCTTTGATCGGCACCGAGGATGGCATGACAGTCATTGGCGAAGCCGCCAATGGACGAGAGGCCGTTTCCCTGTTTCGCGCCCTCCAGCCCGATGTCGTGCTGATGGATCTGGTCATGCCCGAGATGGATGGCATTCAGGCCATCCGGGAAATTACGCGCCTGAACCACCAGGCTCGCATCCTGGCGCTGACAAGCTTCTCGGATGATGACAAAGTATTTCCCGCGATTAAAGCTGGAGCCTTAGGCTATTTACTCAAGGATTCCTCCCCCCAAGACCTGTTGCGAGCGATTCGACACGTTCATCGCGGAGAATCCTCCCTGGACCCTAGCATCGCCTTGAAAGTGATACGCGAGATCAAACATCCTGCAGGCGCGTTAACGCCCCCTGACGCCCTCTCGGTGAGAGAGGTTGAGGTGCTGAAACTGGTGGCCCAGGGCTTGAGTAATCAGGAGATCGCTGAGGCGTTATTCATCAGCGAACGGACGGTGCGCAATCATATGGGCAGCATCCTCAGCAAACTTCACCTTGCCAATAGAACCCAGGCGGCGCTGTATGCTCTGCGCACAGGATTGGCCAGTCTTGACATTGCGGACTGACCTCCTTTTCTGTATGGAGGGACCATGATTCGGTTGACCATTCTTTTCACCCTCAAGCCCTACGTAGATGAAGAGGCTTTCTTAAGCTGGCAGACTAACGAATATCGGGAGATCGGGGCATCGGAGCTGGGCGTCATTCATGCGGACTTTGGCCGTATTCTCCAGGTGGATGCGGATGGTGAAACGTCGTTTTACCAATTCGTCGCCACATTCGATTGGCGCGACCGGGAAAGCTTTGAACGAGGCTTTTCCGCAGACCGATTTCATCTCGATTTTGTTGAAAAACTGAAGGTATTAAGTGAGTCAACTCTTCTCGTCAGCGAGATCGTCACCCCGGACGGAGAGGAGCAAAGCGATGGGGAGGAGAACAAAATGGTAGTAAAAAATAATCTCACTGTGTAACCTTGCCTTTCTACTGATATCCTTCCCCACAACTGCGCTTCTCTGGGCAGCAGGCCTGTTCGCGTCCATTTCTATTCCATGCCAATTTCCATTCAATCTATCAGATGAGAATAACCAGCGTTTCGGGATCATCGTCGAAAAGGGTCAGGAGTTGTTGGCATAAATGTTGGGTGACGTGAACGCTGAAGTTGATTTCGGCCCAAAGGGGTAAGGAGCGATTATGCCTAGAGGAGAGGAAGCAATGTCCTGACATTTGCGTCTGCGCAAAGTGATTGTTTTTTCGGCAAAATCGGTGGCGTGGCGTTGGCGGAAGACATCGATGTTCTTGAGGAACTCATCCCACCATGTGGTCACAGGACAATGCCAGCCGAAAAGCAGGATATCAGTGGGTTTTTACGGGCAGCGGAGGATGTTATGAACAGGCCCTCACCGATGAAGGCGATACCCACATCCATGTAGACCAGTTGAGAGCGCTGTCATCAATATTCAGCATGTAGGCCCTTAAAAAAGGCATTGAAATTGCGTTGTTGTAGGGACGCGTTATGCACATTTGTGAAAATTTGACACTATTGTGAAAAAAACAGACTTCTTTGTGTTATACTGGGTATAAATCCATAACGATTCCTTCTCGCCACATCCTCGCTCAATTTTTCCAATGGAACGCGTGAATATTGATTTGTTGGCGCGCATTGCCAGCATGTATTACGAAGAGGACATGACGCAAGCGCATATCGCACGAGAAACCGGTTATTCGCGCTCAATGATCTCTCGCTATCTAAAAGAGGCAAAGCGCTTGGGCATTGTGGAGATCCGAGTACATCATCCTCTGGCTCGCTGTTCCAATCTTGAAAAACGTTTGCGAGAGCACTTCGAGCTGCGTCATGTCCGGGTGTTGGCGCGGTCTTTGGATGATTATCAGCGTACGTTGAGCAATGTTGGTGCATTGGCCGCGCAATTAGTCGAGGATCTGGTCACCGATGACGCCGTCATCGGCATGTCGTGGGGGACAGGACTGGCAGAGATGGTGCGAGGATGCCGACCACAGTACCGAAAAGGGCTGACTGTAGTGCAAATTATCGGCGCTGTGGGAGCTTCGAACCCTGCCATCGATGGCGCCGAGTTGGCCAGGGAGTTGGCCAGAAAATTTGGGGGCAGTTACACCACCCTACCGGCCCCATTGTTTGTAGAAAGCGAGGCCATGTGTCAGGCGTTGAAGCGCTCTCGACAGGTTCAGGAGGTCTTCGACCTGGCATCCTTGATGGATATGGCCCTGGTTGGCGTAGGCACGATCGAGCAAGAATTTGCCAGTCTTGTGCGCTCGGGCTATCTCACACCGAGCCAATTGAGAGAGTTTGCCAAGGCCGGGGCGGTGGGTGACGTGTGCACTCTGCATTTCGATATCGATGGAAGGTTAATTGATATCCCCTTACAACGTCGTTTGGTCACAATAGATCCGGACACACTACGAAAGACCCCGATTCGGCTGGGAATTGCTGCTGGCAGGGCAAAAGCAAAGCCGATCTTGGGGGCGCTGCGCGCGGGGCTAATCAATGCCCTTGTGACCGACGAGATAGCCGCATCTTTGGTGTTGCAAATTATCGAATACAGCCATTGATGGCAAAGCAAAAGACCTTAACGTTGTAAATGCAGAAAAAGGTCGACCTGATCTTTTCATCTCTTCAATAAAGAAAGGTATGGCACATGACGACCATTATCGAAACGTCAAACTATCCCGCTTACTTACAGGAATGGGGCCAGGAGAAGGCGCTAGACCTATTGCGCAAGATGCTGCTCATCCGCGCGTTCGAAGAGAAAGCGGAGGAATTGTATGCACTAGGCCAAGTGCACGGCACCATGCATCTCTCCATTGGTCAAGAGGCCTCAGCTGTGGGAGCGTCTTTACCCTTACGTCCCACCGATTATTTGCTCAACCACCATCGGGGACATGGTCATTGTCTTTCTTGGCACGGCAGCAACGTCGACCTAATGATGGCGGAGTTCTTAGGCAAAGAGACTGGGTATTGTCGCGGCCGGGGCGGCTCCATGCATATCGCCAATGTTGAATCCAATAATTTGGGCGCCAACGGCATTGTCGGAGGCGGCATTCCCATAGCAGTAGGCGTAGGTTTGAGCATCAAATTACGCAAAACAGATCAAGTCGTGCTGGTGGTTTTTGGGGATGGCGCAACCAATGAAGGAGCATTTCATGAATCTTTGAACATGGCAAGTATCTGGAAGCTTCCCGTCATTTATTACATCGAAAACAACCAATATGCCATGTCCATGCCCGTCAAAAAGGCTTTTAATATTGAGCGTCTGAGCCAGCGGGCCTGCGCTTACGGCATTCCTGGCGTCAGTGTTGATGGCAACGATCTATTCAGCGTATATGAGGCAGTGAAAGAAGCAGCCAATCGGGCGCGCTCAGGCCACGGCCCCACGCTGGTCGAAGCGCTGACCTATCGCTGGCGGGGTCACTCTAAGAGCGATCGGCAGGCGTATCGCACACGGGAAGAGGTGAAGGCTTGGCAAAAGAAGGACCCCATCAAACGTTTTGCCAAAAAGATTGGTCTTGATGAGAAAGCTTTGGATGATCTGCAACAAGAAGCCCGAAAGCGTATTGAGCAAGCTGTAGCCTTTGCTGAATCCAGCCCCGAACCAGATGTAGCCACCATCATGGAGGGCGTTTATGCGTGAATTAACCTATGCAGAGGCCTTGCGAGAGGCGTTGCGACAGACCATGCACGCCGATCCCACAGTATTCATGATAGGAGAGGATATCGGCGTATACGGTGGGGCATTCGGCGTCAGCGCTGGCCTAATCGATGAATTCGGTCCTGAACGCATCATCGATACGCCCATCTCAGAAGCGGCTCTGACTGGCGCTTGTATTGGTGCGGCTCTTACCGGCATGAGACCTGTGGGTGAAATTCAATTCATGGATTTTATCACTCTGGCCATGGAACAGCTGGTATTGCAGGCGGCCAAGATCCGATTCATGTTTGGCGGCAAAGCCAAGGTACCTTTTGTGCTGCGCACGCCAGCGGGATCAGGGACGGGAGCTGCGGCTCAGCATTCGCAAAGTCTGGAGAACTGGTTTGTGCATGTGCCCGGTTTGAAGGTGGTCATGCCAAGCACACCTTATGATGCCAAAGGACTATTACGGGCGGCTATCTACGATGATAATCCCGTCATTTTTGTAGAACACAAATTGCTTTATAAAACCAAAGGCTATGTGCCCGAGGAGCCTTATGAGATTCCCCTAAGTCAGAGTAAAGTGGTGCGAGAGGGAACGGATCTCACCATCGTCGCTACATCTATCATGGTCCAGCGCTCACTTCAGGCCGCGGAGATCTTGGCACAAGTGGGCATCCAGGTAGAAGTGATTGATCCGCGTACCCTCAAGCCTTTGGACATGAACCCCATCGTAGCATCGGTCAAGAAGACAGGGCGGGTGATGGTCGTACACGAGGCGGTAAAGACAGGCGGGTTCGGTGGCGAAGTCGTGGCTCGCATTATGGAAAGCGAGGCGTTTGACTATTTAGAGGCGCCGGTGCGTCGTCTTGCTGGACTCGACATTCCTATCCCTTACAACCGCACTCTGGAATCTCACGCCGTGCCGCAGGTGGATAATATTGTAGATGAGGCCCGCAAATTAGTCCGGGGAGGCTATTAGCATGGCAAAGCCAGTGATCATGCCTAAATTTGGCTTCACGCAAGAGACTTCAGTCATTGTACGTTGGCTGGTACAGCCTGGTGAGCATGTAGAACAAGGCGATCCCATTGCTGAGGTCTCTACGGATAAGGTGGATATGGAGGTGGAAGCTCCGGCAACCGGCATTCTGGATGGCGTGCGCTATGCGGAAGGAGAAGAAGTGCCGGTGACGGCCATCATTGCATATATTCGCCAACCAGATGAGCCCTTACCTACGGAAGCGATTGCTCAACATGAAGACGTTGGGAAGATGACGCCACCACCTCCAAAACCGATCTTTATGCCTGCCGAGACGGCAAGCTCCGTGCGCGCCACGCCCGTGGCAGTACGCGTGGCCGCGGATCTGGGCATAGATATTGCCGATGTGCAGGGGACCGGTCCTGGAGGCAGAGTAACGAGAAGGGATGTAGAAACGCACGCCGCTCAGAGCTCATCTAGGGTACCGAGTGCGATGGCTCAAACCAACAAGGTGCGCGCGGTGCCTGCGGCCCGCCGTCTAGCGCGTACATTGGGCGTAGACCTTCACCAGGTGCAGGGCACAGGCCCACGAGGCCGCATCCAATCTGTGGACGTGGAAGCCGCGGCCCAGGCCAGAAGAGCGTCCATAGAACATCCGCTATCAACTGCCTTGCCGGATGTGACGAAAGTCGTTCCCCTGACGGGGATGCGCAAAACCATAGCCCAGAGGATGCAACAAAGCTGGCAGCAAGCACCACATATTACCTTCGATGCAGACATTGATGTAACGGCATTGGAGGCGTTGCGACAACGAGCCAATGAAACTCTACCTGAAGGACATCCTCGCGTCAGCCTTACCGCACTCATTGCCAAAGCTTGCGCCTGGGCTCTGAAACAGGAAGCACGTATGAACGCCCGGCTAGAAGAAGAGCACATTTTCTTCCTCTCTAACATCCACATCGGCATCGCCGTGGCATTGGAGGATGGCCTGATCGTACCAGTCATTCATCATGTGGACCGAAAAGGCGTATTGGAAGTTGCTGCGGACATCGCAGCAGTCGTGCAACGGGCCCGACAGGGCAAGTTACGAGCTGAAGATATGCAAGGAGGCGCGTTCACAATTTCCAATCTAGGCATGTTTCGGGTGGACCGGTTCACCGCCATCATCAATCCACCTGAAACAGGGATCCTTGCTGTGGGCCGAGTGCGCAAGCAGTTCATGCCTGACGAAAACGATCTGCCTGTGCTCCGCCCCATAATGACAGTCACACTTTCCGTGGATCACCGGGTGGTGGATGGTGCCATTGCCGCCCGATTTCTGGATCATGTACGCACCGCGTTAGAGCAACCTACCACAATGATTTTGTGAGGATATTGATGCTCGCCGAACTGCTTGAACCCGACGCTATTCTTCTTCATTACCCCGCGCAGGACGCAGAAGATGTTGTGAGACAGTTGAGCCAAAAACTGTTTGCTAAGGGATATGTGCACGAAAGCTTTGCCGATGCAGCTCTGCATCGGGAGGCTGAATTGCCCACAGGCCTTGTTTTAGATGGCAAGGTGAACGCGGCCATCCCTCATACAGATGTGGACCATGTGATTCGACCTGCCGTAGCCCTAGCCACGCTCAGCAAGCCGGTTATCTTTCGACATATGATTGATCCCACCGAGGAAGTTCCGGTCCAGATCGTCTTCCTCCTGGCGTTAGATCAACCCAAATCGCAAGTGGCCATGCTTCAGGAGGTGGCGAGCATATTGCAAGATGCTGTAATCATTGAGCGCATGATGGAAGCTGACTCTGTTAGCGACATCATCGCCTTGTTACAAAGATAACATTTCGCATGGCAACCAGAAACGCGACGACACAAAGACGCAAAGAAACAATCTGAAATTCTTTTCCCTCCCTCGTGGCAAATGTTTTCCTTCTACAAGAGTTAAGAGACTTCATTATGACGACTTAGCGACTGCAGGGAACAAGCGTTTTCACGTTAGTGAGACGTCTTTTCCTCTTTTACTTTTTTCACCCCCACCCCTCAGGAGGCGTTTCTATGAGCAAACCCAAAGTCATTCTTGTGGCCTGTGGCACGGCCATCGCTACTTCGACTGTTGTTGCAAAGGGAATTGAAGAGGCTATGCGGGATCGCGGGATCAATGTTACGACCCGGCAGTGTAAAGCGGCAGAGATCCGCAGCCGACTCTCCGGCGTCGACCTGGTGGTCTCTACCACGCCCGTTCCTGACGACCTCGGCGTTCCCGTCATTCAAACCCTTGCTTTTCTCACCGGTATCGGAAAGGAGGATGTACTGAATCAGATAGAACAACTATTACGAGAAGATTGATTGACGCCCTTGGCATTGTACGACATCCGGGTGCCTACCCGGCAACCGCACACCCTAAGCATGAATAACTCATTATAGGAGGTCTTTATTATGGATGCTTTTTTGCAATCCCTGAAATCTTTTGTGGACGCATTGGGTCCAACCATTATGCTCCCCATCATCATCTTCATCGTGGCGTTGGTGTTAGGAGCCAAACCTGGTAAAGCCTTCCGAGCAGGCGTCACTATTGGCGTGGCCTTTATCGGCATCAATCTGGTCATCGGCCTGATGTGGACCAGCCTGAGCGATGTGGCCCAGGCGATTGTCACCAATACTGGCATTCAGCGCGATGTGGTGGATGTGGGCTGGCCCTCAGCTGCGGCTATCGCCTTCGGCTCCTCGGTGGGGCTATGGGTGATTCCCATTGCCATTGCTGTTAATGTGGTCATGCTCGCGGCGCGATTGACAAAAACCTTGAACGTCGATATCTGGAATTTCTGGCATTTCGCGTTCATTGGATCACTGGTGGTGGCAGCTACCGGGAATCTGGTTTACGGCCTCATAGCCGCAGCGATTGCAGCCGCCCTCGCTCTCTTCCTGGCTGATTGGACCGCAAAAGCAGTTCAACATTTCTATGGCTTGCCAGGCATTTCTATTCCCCATCTAACCTCGGCCCCTATTGTTCCCATCGCTATTGCTGTAGATTGGGTCATCGATAAAATCCCGGGCCTGCGCGACATCGATTTAGATACAGAAAACATCCGCAAAAAATGGGGAGTGTTTGGTGAACCAGTGGTGCTCGGGTTGATCATTGGCCTGGTCCTGGGCGTCATCGGCTATTACAATGCAGAACAGCCTCTCGTTAAAATCCTGAACACCGGTATGAACCTTGCGGCGGTCATGTTGTTGCTCCCCCGTATGGTCCAAATCCTGATGGAAGGCCTGATCCCAGTGTCGGAGGCGGCGCGAGAATTCATGCAGAAGCGCGCCAGCGATCGCGAGATCGATATCGGCCTAGATTCAGCCATTCTCATCGGTCATCCTGCAGCCATTGCCAGCGCCCTGGTCCTTGTTCCCATCGCAATTTTACTCAGCGTCATCTTACCAGGGAACCGTGTTATTCTTTTCGCTGATCTGGCAGTCATTCCCTTTGTCGTGGCCATGACTGCGCCATTGATGAGGGGCAACGTGCTGCGCATGATCATTGCTGGCGCGGTCACTCTGGCGATAGGCTTCTACATTGCCACGGCCATGGCTCCTCTCTTCACCAGCGCTGCCGTCTCCTCGGGATTTGCCATTCCAGAAGGTGCAGTGCAGATTACCAGCATCGCTGACGGTTTCCTATGGCCGCCTGCGCTCTTCGTGGGCCTCGTGAAGGTGCTTGGCGGCATCTTGGGGCTGGCTGTCATTCTGCTTCTGCTGGCAGTGGCCATGTACTTCTATAAGAAGCACACTACGGCTTGGGAAATCGCTGCTGGCGCTCCTAAGCCTGAGTCTGAAGCTAGCGTCACTGCTTGATTCTGGTCTCTCTAACCTGACAGGTTCCCTTCATCACGCGTAGTCCTGTGCGCTCTCAACGTACAAGCAGGGAACCTGTCAGGTTTCCCCACGAGGACTCAACCATGCCAACCATTACCCTTACTGTCAACCATCCAGCTGGCTTACATGCCCGTCCCGCGGCGGAATTTGTGAAAACCGCGGCGGCATTTCCATGCAACATTACTGTGCGAAACATCACCGACGACAAGCCGGCAGTCAACGCCAAAAGCATCCTCAGCGTCCTCACCCTGGGAGTACACCAGGGGTATGAAATCGAAGTAAATGCCGAAGGCGATCAGGCCCAAGAAGCATTACAAGCCATTTCCGATCTCATCAAAAATAATTTCGGAGAAACCTGATGCAGCGCTATCAGGGAATGCCAGCATCGAGCGGAGTTGCTATTGGACCCGTTTGGGTGTATCACCCCATAGAATTGCACATTGAACAGCGACGGGTGACGGATTCGCAAGGAGAGTGGCAACGGTTAGAGCGCGCTATTCAACAGACGAAAATCCAACTGCAAACACTGAAGGCCAGGGCTTTGGAGTCTGCCGGCGAGAAAGAAGCTGCCATTTTCGAAGCGCATGCACTCTTTTTAGAAGATGTGGAATTGCTGGATATGCTGCGTAAAAGCATCCATGAGGAGGAGATCAATGCGGAATCTGCCGTAGAAACGTGTTTCGAACACTATGCATCCATGCTTTTGGCATTAGATAATGCCTACTTTCAGGCTCGCGCCCAAGACGTCCGGGACGTTAAACAACAGCTTTTACGGATGCTTTCAGATCAAGAAAAAGAAATGGGCATTGCACCACCATATCCAGCAGTGATCATTGCTGAAGATCTCACACCCTCCGATACCATCCAATTCCGAAGAGATTTTATTTTAGGATTGGGCACAATGCGCGGCGGGCCCACCTCTCACACGGCGATTTTAGCCCGAGCTTTAGGCGTGCCCGCAGTGGTCAGTGCGCCTATCCATATTGACGCAATAGCGCCCGAAGCTATCGCTGTGGTGGATGGAGACAAAGGAGAAATCATTATCAACCCCTCGGAGGAAGTCTTGGCGCAAGCTCGGATCGCACGACAACGCCAACAAGCCCTCCACACCATAGCTATTTGTACAGCGCATGAGCCCGCCATCACCACCGATGGGTGCCAGGTGGAAGTGGTAGCCAATGTCGGAGGGCCAGAAGACGTACAACAAGCTATCGCGATGGGAGCGGAAGGCATAGGGTTATTTCGCACCGAATTCCTCTATCTTGATCGCACCGACATGCCCGATGAAGAGGAGCAGACGCTGGTTTATCGTCAGGTCTTCGAATTGATGACGGGCAAACCAGTGGTGGTGCGCACTTTAGACATCGGTGGAGACAAACCGGCTCCCTATCTTGATGTTAAACCCGAACCCAATCCTTTTCTCGGTTGGCGCGCCATCCGTATGATCGACCGCCGTCCCGACGTGTTGCAACGTCAATTCCGGGCATTACTGGCCGCAGCTGGGCAAACCAATACCGATCTACGCATCATGATTCCCTTAGTCTCCAGTCTGGATGAGTTTATCCGGGCCCGGGAACTCTTTGAAACGACTCGAACCGCATTGGCAGATGAAGGAATCCCATTGCCCAAGCAAGTGCAATTCGGCATGATGGTAGAGACCCCGGCCGCTGCTTTATTGGCCCATCACTTCGCCAAAGAAGCTGACTTTTTCAGCATTGGCACCAACGATCTCACGCAATATACCCTGGCTGTGGATCGCACCAATGAACGAGTTGCCCACCTGGCCAGCCCTTACCATCCCGCGGTGCTACACCTCATCGCCATGACGATTGAAGCGGCCCACGCCCACGACTGTTGGGTGGGATTGTGTGGCGAACTCGCGGGAGAGGTCCTCGCTGTTCCTCTCTTGTTAGGGTTTGGATTGGATGAATTCAGCATGGCACCGGTATCCATTCCCACCATCAAAGTCGAAATACGTCGGTGGAATCGTAAACAATGCCAGGAGATCGCACGAGCCGCACTCTCACTTCCGACCACGCAAGCAGTCAAATCCTTCTTACAAGAAATTGAGCCATAATTCCCTATGGAAGAGTGCGTGGGGGTGCCTGGGACTGGTGAGGAAATTTGGGACAAAGAATGCGTGTTTATAGACAAACCTTTCCATTCAGGGAAGGCCGCCACTCAAGATACGACGAATGCCTGACGTATCAATATTTTTGAGAGGGGTACCAGGAATTATATATTCCCTACACATGTCTCCGAGATTCTCCTTTATTCATAGGAGTCTACTTTCCAGCCCAATGCGTTGCAGACGTATGGCGATTGTCCCCAACTCGGCGTTTATCAGATACTAGAATTCGATCTGCGTCCAGCTGTTATCGCCACCAACACAACAGAAAATGCCTCTATTGAAGCTTGGCTGACTTACACATCTGATGAAATAAAGAGAGGCGTTTCACTATCTCTCGATCTACTCTTTCAGGCAATTGACCCGGTTTGAAAAATTTGTTGGGAACCGCTTGGATTATCATTGGCCCAAGACCGTAACTTTGATGAAACGTATTGTCATTATTGACTTTTTCCCTTTAACCAGCATGTTATGAAATCGTCATGAAATCTTCATATTTTTGCGTTACACTGGTAACATACACAGATGAAACAGGACCAAGTTCATTCTTCGCAGTATCCCGACCACCGTGTGGCATGTTGAACCAAGGTTTAACTGGGCGACAGTTTCGTGATCGACGGCGTTGGAACCGGAAAGGGTCTGGGGGATCTGTGAACTCAAGCAATTGTGTTTTCGATTATCACTCATATTGAAAAAAGGACCTTGACTCATGACAAAAAAAACTCTCTCCCGGCGCAAATTCTTGGGGCTCAGCGGCCTCGGATTGGCAGCAGCAGCGATTGCGGCGTGTACCCCCGCGCTAACGCCAACGCCATCAAGCGCCCCAGAAAATAGCACTGGACAAACGCCTTCTTCACCTCAACCGACCACCACTCCCACCAACTTTCCTCAATCGGCCGCGGATGTGTCTCTGGCCCTGGCGGCTGCACCAGCCGCAGTTCAAATTTGGCCAGGACAACCTACAGAGGTCTGGCGGTTTTCAGGAACAGTGTTGGCTGGCGCCGCCGATGCATTGCAACCTGTTCCCAATTCCTATTTGGGCCCGACCATTCGCATGAAAAAGGGACAGAAGCTTCATGTATCGTTCACCCACGAATTGCCGCAAGAAAGCATCATCCATTGGCATGGCCTTCACGTGCCCGCAGAGATGGACGGCCACCCTCGATATGTTATCAACAAAGGCGAGCAATTCGAATACAGTTATGAGATACTGAACCGAGCGGGCACCTATTGGTATCATCCGCATCCCCATGGCATCACCGGGCCGCAGGTGTACGCAGGTATGGCGGGATTCTTTTTGGTTAGCGATGATGAAGAGCAGGCCTTAGGACTCCCTTCAGGAGAATATGACATCCCCCTGGTGATTCAGGATAGGGTCTTTGATGGAAACAATCAATTGGTGTATCGCGCCAATGGCATGATGGATCAAATGATGGGTTTTTTGGGCAATGAAATTTTGGTGAACGGCCAACCCAATTTCATCCTTCCTGTAGCCACGCGTCCTTATCGACTGCGCTTGCTCAATGGCTCGAATTCGCGCATTTATAAACTGGGATGGAGCGATGGCTCCCCCTTTACAGTTATCGGCAATGACGGCGGTTTGTTGGAAAAACCCGTGCAGCGGCCATACATTACCCTCGCCCCGGCGGAACGAATCGAGCTCTGGGTGGACTTCAGTGACCGGTCGGTGGGCGAACAGATCGTTTTAAAAAGCCTTCCCTTTGTAGCCCCGGAAGGGGGGATGATGGGAGGAGGCATGATGGGTGGTTCCGCCGCATCGCTACCTCTGGGGGCGCCCTTTGATATTTTAACTGTCCGCATTGAAAAAGCATCGAATGAACGCAGCCCATTGCCCGCGAAACTTTCCACCATCGAACGGATTTCTCCCGAGGACGCCGTCGCCACAAAGCAGGTGGTGTTGGCCATGCGCCCTCCCAATGGGTGGACACTAAACGGCCGGACATTCCAGATGACCGCGGTGGCGCCAGAAGAGCGAGTGAAGATGGGTAGCATTGAGATCTGGGAGTTTATCAATGAAGGCGGCGGTGGCATGGGCATGGGCGGCGGCATGATGTTGCCACATCCCATGCATATGCACGGTGAGCAATTCCAAATCCTCGACCGCCAAATCAGCAGGGCAGGAAAAGCCGCCTGGGACAGTCTCAGCGAAGGCTTTGTGGATGAAGGTTGGAAAGACACGGTGTTGGTCATGCCAGGAGAGCGCGTACGCGTGATTCGCCGTTTTGCAGACTTTACCGGGCTCTTCCTCTATCATTGCCACAATCTTGAACACGAAGACATGGGCATGATGCGCAATTTTGAGATCGTCGCCTGATTGGCCTCTTTCCACCTTGTCACCTTTCTCACTTCCCACACCCTACAAAAGGACCGTCCAAACGATGAAGAAGCAACATTCTCCGATGAAACGGGCAGCCCTTGGCCGCCGTGAATTCCTCCGGCTTTCCGGTTGGAGTGCATTGGGCTTGCTGGCAGGCGCCGCATTCAGGACCCCGCAAGCGCTTGCGGGGCGCCTGACGACTTCACAGACATCGGCGCTCGCCGCACAAACTCCCGACTTCGTCCCCGATGTCGAGATCGCTCTGCGGGCCGCGCCAGACCAGGTGCAGATCCTACCTGGCGCGCCCACCACAGTCTGGCGATATCAGGCTGAGGTGTTGAGCGGGCCCACCAATGTAGTCCAACCGCTCCCAGACACCTACCTGGGCCCGATCCTCCATTTTCGCCCCGGGATGAAAGTCCGAATTCGCTTCACGAACGACCTGGCCGAGGAAAGTATCGTTCATTGGCATGGCCTCCATGTTCCTGAAGCGGCAGATGGCCATCCCCGATTGGTGATCGGTTCAGGCGAAGAATATGTGTACGAATATGAGGTCATGGATCGACCTGGCACCTACTGGTACCATCCGCACCCCCATGGTCGCACAGGCCCTCAGGCCTATATGGGACTCGCTGGCCTCATCTTCATCTCAGATGATACAGAACAGGCGTTAGGGTTGCCAACGGGCGATAGAGATCTTCCGTTAGTCATTCAAGATCGCACCCTGGATGCACAAAATCAACTGGTTTATTCAACCAGCACCGCCGGATTTTTAGGTGACGCCATCCTGGTAAATGGACAGCCTAAGGCCACCCAGCAGGTTAATCCCGCCCCATATCGCCTGCGCATCTTGAATGGATCCAACTCACGCATCTATAAACTTGCCTGGTCCGATGGAACGCCTCTGAAAGTGATTGCCACAGATGGCGGTTTGTTAGACACCCCAGTTTCACGCGCCTACATTACCCTCGCGCCAGCCGAGCGGGTAGAGCTATTGGTGGACTTCAGTCAATGGGCCGGTCAAACTATCACAATGAAGAGCCTTGCCTTTTCTGGCGGAGGGCTTATCGGCGGTGGTCCAGGAGGGGGCGCCAGCCAGGCGACGTTGCCCAACGGCGCCGAGTTCCCCATTGTGCAATTCCAGGTCGCTCAGGCCGCATCGTCACTTCCCTTTAAAAGTTTCCTACCCCTGATGGCAGGACCAGTAACCAGCTCCACACCAGCAACCAACCGCTGGACCCAGGCGGATCGCACTTTTCAGCTTTACATGCAATTCGGGCAATGGACCATTAACGGCCGCACTTTTCAAATGGAGGCAGTCGCGCCCGACGAGACCGTTACATTAGGCGCAGAGGAAGTTTGGGAATTCGTCAATCAGCCGCCAGCCGGAAGCATGGGAGGCGGTGGCATGCCCCACCCCATCCATATCCACGGCCTACAGTTTCGTATTATCGGCCGCCAACCCCCCACCGACGCCCAACAACGGGCCAACTGGGAAACCGTGAAAGATGGCTATGTGGATGAAGGATGGAAAGACACGGTGTTGCTCATGGCGGGAGAACGAGTCCAGTTGCAGCTCGCGTTCAAAGACTACACCGGACTATATCTCTACCATTGTCATAATCTCGAACATGAGGATATGGGGATGATGCGCAATTACCGAATTGTCGCCCCCACAAACTGAATGCTTTGAGCCAATACGTTAGCCCGCGCCTACATCGCTGAACAACAAATGCGCGGCTGACGCGGACCTTTCGCAACGTCGAATATCGCAGCGTGCTTCTGCGTTTGCTTCTTTCCTCGCGTGCATCTGGTCCCCTTTGTCAGCCGCGCTCCCTAGATGCATCAGCTCCTAAAAAGGGCTCGATCACAACCACAAGGCTAACAAAGAGGTCACGCGTTGAATCAATAAGGTAATGCGAGCCCCCGCAATACTGGCTAATAGAGCGCCCAGGGCCAACATGAACATCCAATACCCCCATACGCGCCAACCGTCAAAAATTCGACGTCCCCAAGCGGGGATTCCATGCCCCTTACCGATATCGGGTAGCAAAAACAACAGCACGCCAAAAGAGGTTAAGGTAGCTACGATGACGCTGATGGCGTCTAACGCAGGAAGGCCCGGAAAGAAGGAAAGGGCATTGACAGCCATCAACTGTGGCAATAGCGTGCCTCGCATAGCGCCAGCGACCGCCAACGCGCCGCCAACACCAGCAATCCATCCCAGAGGAATCAATCCCCAGGCACGGAGGTCAGGACGCGACGCGAAGCGAAGCCCCATCATGCCTATCAAAAAAAACGCCGTCAAACCGCTTCCAACCTGCCAGGCGCTGAATTGATAAAATGGATTCAGTGCAGGCAGCAGCACCTGTCTTAACACGATCGCGGCAAGATAGCCGCTTCCCATGCCAAGCAGCAGGTATGCAACCAGCCGAAACATGCGAGAATCTACAAACACCCGACTGAAAACCGTCAGGGTGAGCAAAGTTGCCAGGAGTTTGCCAAGGAAGATAGTCATGGCGTTTAGTGGAAGGGAATATGGTCAGGCATCGAATAACAACCGGAATAGAAAAGCTATAACAATGACCGTAAGGCGGCAAAACTTACAATGCCCAAAAAAAGCAGGAGCGCCAACGTCTGACTAGTGGCCTGGCGCGTTGCTGGGCCCCTCTGGCCGAGCAGTTGTTCATAGGCCAAAGCGTCGGGATACCCTGCCAGAAGCACGCGGATTTGGCCTGTTTGCTCATATGGACGCAGCATGGGCGCGACAGCCCCCGAAGCCGCCACAATGAGCGGCGTTTGCCATTGGGTCGATACTTGCTCCACCCAATCGCGACTTGAGGCCATGTCAGCGGAAAACTGAATGATGAGATCAAACGCTGCGACATCCATATCGGGTTCCATAGCCATGGATAGGGCGCTAATCCGAGGTGCAGAGGATGTCTGTATTGGTGAAAGCGCCAGAGAGCGTAAGGCAATGCCCTCCCCGGGGATGAAGCCCAATCGCGCAGGTGGAGGCGCGGCCATTACGGTGTGCTCTTGTTGATAGAAGGCGCCCACGAGTGTATCGTAAGCCACGTTCACACCAAAGGGGCGCAAACTGACAAATGTCATTCTTACCTTCTTCTGTTGAAGGTGGAGAAGAAGGGGCTGCGCCAACAGTTGCAGCTCTCCCTGAGTGGCGGGATCATAATCCCAACTTATCAGCACCCGGGCGTCCGAAGGTAAGATTTCGATAAAAGCGTAAGCGTTTTTCACCGCTGGGCGCACAGGAGCCCCTCCTGTTCCGCCGGTATGCCACAAAACGCCAAAAGCAATCACTAAAAAGAACAGACTTGCAATCATCCAATGCCCTGGCGCATCCTGTTGCGGGAGCGCATGAGGCGTTGTGGGGGAGGTTGCAGCAGGTGGCGTCTGCAAGGGGGCGCCTGCCCCAATCCCATTTGTTGCAGGCGTGGTTGTGGCAGGCTGGTTTTGCGGATCTGGCGCGGCCACCTGATCGGCTGTGGGCAACGCCTGCAAAGGAACGACATGGGTTGGATCGATCAATCGCCCTGAAGTAATAACGGGCTCCGCGGGAAGAAGCCCCTGGATTTGACCGAGCAATCGAGGTGGCGGCCCTGGAGCGTGAAGTTCTTCGCCACAATGAGGACAACTTTCGGCATGCTCTGGCGCTTCTTTTCCGCAGCTGGGGCAGATCATGATCGCGGCTTGGTTTGATGATGAATGTGTGGCATTGTCTGGGCATCGGAGGAGCGGTTGGTTGGCTCGATGCTTCTAAAGACGCGCAGGATGACAGCTAGAATGACGCCCACCCCAATGCCCAACAACACGCCTCGAAACACAGAAGCCGCCGGGCCAATCAGCAGATCATGGCGGAAGCCGGCCAACAAGGGCATGTATGCCGCCATCGCTGGCGTCTGGCCAAGCAGCACAATCACCATGCCCAAGAAAAACAAAAATCCGCCAAAATCGCGAAGACGAAAATGGCGGAGGATGGCAAAAGCAAGAAAAATTGGCAGCAAAGCGAATAACGCAGCCATGCCAGGCGCCAGAGCCCATTGGTAGAGCCATCCGCCTGGGCCGAGCAAAAACCCCCCGGGCAACAACCCGGCAACAAACATCACCGTGAAAGCGACCACCAATAGCACACTTTCGGGCCGTTTTTTTCTGGCTTTGAACAGATGACGTCGGACCAGAGCCAGGGAAGCCCCAAAAAGCGCTCCTGCCACAAGCAGCACCGCTGTTTTCAGCACAAATTGCGCAGGGGCCTTCCACAGTGATCCTGGAAAGAAATAACTTACAAAAACCAGCAACCCTGCGATGTATGCGATCAAGAAAGCAAGTCGCTCGGGGACACGCCTGTTTGGAGGGGGCATGGTGGCGATGGTGATTCGAACGCTATTGGAATGCTAAGATGGCGATGGAGCAAGTTCAATGGTCCGCGTTCTTAATCTTAACGCCAACCTGTCGTGATCGCAACCCACAGCCCAAGGCCTCCTAAAAGGGGTGTGGACTGTGGCCGTCCAGCTCCCTGTTTTGCGATATCAAAAGATAGACAGGATCCAAACCAAAAGAAAAATCAGCCCTAAGACCAATAAAATCCCCGAGATCGTCCACAGAAGTCGCGCGGTCAGATCCACGGACTGCGTATGTGTAGTGACATGCAAGCCAGAGACAAGCTCGTCAATGTCTGACTCTGACGATGGAGATTGGGCCGGCATTTTTGCGGATATGAGCAAGGATATTTCCGCTGGCAAATACGTTTCACCGGGAATGAACCCACCTGCGTCGCTAAGTCCGGTCAGAGGAAGTGACAATCTGGCTGGATCGATTTGTTGGGGTCTGTGGCGCAGGAGGGCGTCCTCGTTGGGGAGGGACGCACCTCCATAACGCAAGCGTAAAAGCAAAGCAATGCTTGCGATGAGTACGAGCAAGGAAAGCGCCAGAAGGTCAAGGGGCATGGGATGCTTTTATTTGGGGGAAGGGGTTGTTGCTCTCCTATGCAGATCGCGCCCCAAGCGAACCAGTTCGTCTCTCAATGTGTCGGGCAATAAGGGCGCGGCGGCCAGCCAAAGTTCTTGCAACAAGGGCGCGAAGGGGCGATATGCTTCTCGAAGGATGGCGAGGGGAAGATGATGTTGCGACATGGCCTTACGCGCTTCGTGAACGGCCTGGGTTATTTGCGTTTTTTCTTGCGTCTCTTGGGCTTGCGCCGGCCACCGGGCCCGCTTCCAGCCGCCACGGCCCTGGCAGGAGCGGCTCCCGCTGGCGGTGCGGTCTGCCCAGCCTGATCGCTTTTCATGTGACAGTCTTTGTATTTCTTGCCGCTGCCACACCAACAGGGATCGTTCCGTCGCAATTTCGGTCCCCGGCGACGCTGCGGAGCGGATCGCCCGTCACCATTGCCGCTAACGCTGGGATGAACGGCGCGGACCGGAGTTCGCTGCTGTTCTTTGACCAACTCCACCCGATAAACCTGCGAAACGACATCCTCTTTGATGCGTTCCAGCAGGTCTGCAAACATATCGAAGGCTTCGCGCTTGTATGCAACCAGAGGGTCCTGTTGGGCGACGGCTTGCAAGCCGATCCCCTCTCGCAGGATATCCAGATCGGTCAGATGGCGCACCCAACGCCGATCGATGGATTGCAACATTAACAAGCGTTCAATACGCCGCATATCTTCAGAGCCCAGCCGGGCTTCTTTTTCATCATAGTTACGACGCGCGATATCGGCCAACCGATCGATAATTTCCTCGCGAGTGAGAGCCTCCCAGACTTCGGGCGTTTCATCCGCGGGCAGGGGCATGATGCGTAACACGGCCTGATGCAACGATTTCAGGTCCCAATCCTCGGGATATTTCGAGGAGGTGAAACTATGCACCAGGTTCTCCAGATATTCGCGCGTCATCCGCAGGATGGTGGGCTTCAGGGTGGGTTCGGCCAAGACCTTACGGCGCTGATCATAGATGACCTCGCGTTGTTTGTTCACTACGTCGTCGTATTCGAGGACGTGTTTACGCATGTCGAAGTTGTAGCCCTCGACCCTGGTCTGCGCCTGCTCGATCGCTTTACTCACCATGCCAGCTTCCAGGGGCATGTCTTCATCCACGCCCAAACGGTCCATAATCTTCGACAAAGAATTCCCGCCAAACCTGCGCATCAATTCATCTTCAAGGGAGAGGAAAAATCGGGATTGTCCTGGGTCTCCCTGACGGCCAGCGCGACCACGAAGCTGATTGTCGATACGACGGGCTTCATGGCGCTCGGTGCCGATGACGTACAGTCCGCCCAGCTTGCGCACCTTTTCGGCATCCTGCTTCGTTTGCTCCCAACGCGCTTTTAGAACCTCCACCCACGGTTCTTTGATGGTTTGCATGGGGTCTTTGCCCTTGCGCAACATGTCGATAGCGTCGATCCAGTCCGACTCGCGGATGTCGTTGAGGTCGTAACCTTGCTTGCGCAGGTCTTCGCGGGCCAGGTTTTCGGGATTCCCACCCAAAAGGATGTCGACACCACGCCCCGCCATATTTGTAGCGATGGTGACGGCGCCAGGACGACCAGCCTGGGCGATGATAACCGCCTCGCGTTCATGATTCTTGGCGTTCAATACCTGATGAGGGATACCCCGTCGGGTTAGCAAGCGGGAAAGGTATTCAGAAGTTTCGATGGCGCTGGTGCCTACCAAGACCGGTTGTCCGCGTTTATGAGCCTGCTCAATCTCATCCAAAACAGCCTTGTATTTGGCTCGCTGGGTCTTATACACCAGATCGGGATGATCGATACGTTGCACAGGCACGTTGGTCGGGATCACCACCACATCAAGATTGTAGATGCGATGAAACTCCTCCTGCTCGGTCGCGGCCGTTCCTGTCATGCCCGCCAGCTTGCGATACATGCGGAAGAAGTTCTGGAAGGTGATGGTGGCCATCGTTAGATTCTCACGACGGACTTTTACCCCCTCCTTGGCCTCAATTGCCTGATGCAACCCCTCGGAGTAACGGCGACCATGCATCAATCGTCCGGTAAATTCGTCAACAATGATGATTTCACCATCCTTGACGATATAATCCCGGTCTCGCTTAAACAACACATGAGCACGCAGGGCGTTGTCCAGATATGGCGCCATTTCCGCATATTCCGGATCGTAAAGGGTCTTGTCTTCCGGAATGCCCAACCACTGTTCGATCTTGCGCAAGCCCTCTTCGGTCAGGGTCACCACGCGATCTTTTTCATCGACCGTATAATCACCAGGACCGTCCTCTTCCACCTGCGGCTTGAGACGAGGGACCAACTGGGCAAAACGCCGATATAGTTCACTGGATTCCTGGGCTGGGCCGGAGATAATGAGCGGCGTGCGGGCTTCATCGATGAGGATGTTGTCGATCTCGTCAATGATGGCAAAATTCAATTCGCGCTGGACGATCTGTTTGAGATCGGTGACCATGTTGTCACGCAGATAATCGAACCCGAACTCGTTATTGGTCCCGTAAGTGATATCCGCCTGATAAGCCTCGCGACGAGTGATGGGCCGCAGGTTACGATAACGATCATCTTCATTAGGATAGTCGGGATCGTACAAAAATGAGCCCTGGTCAGGATTGCCAGCCCCACTCTGAATTACGGCCGCGCTTACTCCCAGAAAATGATAAATGGGCCCCATCCACTGCACACCGTACTTCGAAAGGTAGTCATTGGGCGTTACCAAATGAACGCCCCGTCCCGTCAGCGCGTTCAGATAGAGAGGCAAGGTCGCCACCAGGGTTTTACCTTCCCCCGTTTTCATCTCTGCGATCTTGCCTTTATGCAGCACAATACCGCCGATAAGCTGGACATCATAATGCCGCATCCCCACGGTGCGGACAGCAGCTTCGCGCACGACAGCAAAGGCGCGCGGCAAGATCTCCATCAGGATATCCTCCTCAAGCTGCCGCAGGTCTTCATCCACCCGCTCGATCTGGCGTTTGAGGCGATCGATATCCGAGGGGTCCTCCGCTTTAGCCAGCTCCGCACGCAATGCTTCCAGCTCTTCTCGCAACGGAGCAGTTTCATCCTGGATTTTTTGTTTGAAAATATCCGTCTGAGCTCGCAGATCCTCGTCGCTGAGACGTTGTATCTCGGGCTCGAGGGCGTTGATCTCATCGACCAACGGCTGGATTTGCTTGATAAACTTCTCGCTGGGATCGCCAACGACTTTCTTCAATAAGTTCTTAAACATAATGGTTTGTGTCGAATGTTTGCTATGATTTGTTAGATTTCATTATAACACATGGGAACAGAATTAGATCACTCAAAGCGGCTGGACAAGCCGGGATGAGAGAAACAGCATCACATCTACTTGAACGTCCTATCTCAGGGCGATGTTCCCAAGCAGGCCGATGGCAGGCTTGGCCGCGCCTATACCGATGAAGTGATGGCCATCCAACATCCAATGCCTGTTGTATCTCGACGCATTTCAAAGGTTTTGGTGTGGGCAGCCACGTTCGCGAAACATCAATCGTCATGCACAAAACCTGAACCTTTCACGGTTTATGCATGACGAAAAGCCGTGACCTCGACCATCATCGCCCTGCCCCCACCTTCGCCAACAACCCATTCGATTGTCAGAACCGGAATGAGGGCGCAGGGCGGGGCGTCAGAGCCGTCCCCCAAGCTTGACAGAACCACCCAATTAACGATAAGATTACTGCTTGCAAAATCTCGCCTTGTGGCCTGACGCGTGCAAGAACTGTGCGATACCAAGGCCCGTGGCGGGAAAATCGATAAAGTCTATTGAAGGAGTTAATCACGTGTCCGATCAACCAAACAACACTCAAACCGAACCCCAAATCAAAGTCCTGCCAAAAAAACGCATCGTGCGAAAATTGGCGGTAGGGCAAGAGGTGAGCGGGCGAGTCAAACGGCTCACCGATTTTGGTGCGTTCATCGATATCGGCGTGGGAACCGATGCGCTGGTGCATGTCTCGGAGATGAGCCAACGCCGGATCAAAGCCCCCAAAGATTTGCTCAAAGTGGGACAGGAAGTTACTGCCTGGATTAAGGCATTGGATAAAACCCACAATCGCATCAGCCTCACCCTTTTACCTCCGGGAACACGCACGATCCGCGATCTGGAAGTTGGTGAGGTGCTCACAGGCAAAATTACGCGCATCACCAATTACGGCGCGTTTGTAGATATCGGCGTGGGCTATGACGGCATGGTCCATGTTAAAGAGATGGCTCACGGTTATGTAAAACACCCCAGCGATATCGTCCAAGAGGGGCAGGAAGTTCAGGTCGAGATCATCAAAATCAACCGCCGACGCGGCCAGATCGACCTCTCGATGAAGAACCTGCTGCCTGAACCCGAGCCGGAAGAACCCGAAGACTTCGAAGAGGCCTATCAGGAGGCCGATTTGGAGTTCGAGGAGGAAGAGGAAGTCCTCTCTCCCTTTGAGCTGGCTCTGTTGAAAGCCAAAGAAAAGAAGTCTAAACGTAAAGAAAAGAAACGAAAAAAACGCAGCTGGTTCGACGAAGATGATGAGGATGAAATTATTCGTCGCACGCTCGAATTAGCCGAGGGTGACTGATCACATGCTTGTGATTAACTCCTGATCTCGTGTATGCTAACGCCTGGCGGATACTCCACCAGGCGTTTTTTTGTGCTTACCCCACGCGGCAGTCTTGCTAACATGACCTCCTCGGCCCGATCGTTCACATTGTTAGGCGCGCTGGTAGCCTTGCTGATTTTCATGACAGGCTGTGCGGCCACCCCCAATTACCTGGCCCCGACCGGCCCATCCTACGCGGGCGATTATGCCACATCAACGCTTTCTGACGATCGGCTTTTTAGCGTGGCGACATGGAACATCAAATACTCAGACAATGCAGACGTGGCCATCCGGGTATTACAAGAGACCCCCGAATTTCAAAATCTTGACGCCTTACTCTTGCAAGAAATGGATGAAAATGAGGTCGATCGCATGGCCAGGGCCATGAAATGGAACTACATCTATTATCCCGCATCCATCCATCCGCGGCATCAACGCGATTTCGGTGAGGCCATCCTCAGCCCCTGGCCGATCACCGAAGCTCAAAAGCTCCTGTTGCCTCATTACAGCCCACGCAACGGGCAGATACGTCTTGCTGTACGTGCGCGTTTAATCATGCCAAGCTTTCAACCTCTCGTATACACCATCCACACAGAGACGGCATTGATGGCGCCGGAAAGACGGCGACAACAGGTGGAGGCTCTCCTGGTGGATGCGAAGGCGACTCGAGGGCCCGTGGTAATTGGCGGTGATTTCAATACAATTACGCCGTGGGAACGACGCACTTTAGCGTCCATGATGATGCAAGCGGGCTTCGATTGGGCAACGCAAAATGCTGGGGCCACGGTCTACAAGTGGGGAGCGGGTATCGGTTTGGATGCCATATTTGCGCGCGAGATGATCGTCATTGAGGCTGCCGTCATTCCCGCCGCCCAGGTAAGCGATCATCAGCCCCTTTGGGCCTTATTGACCCCTGACTCATCAGAAGGATTTCATCGTTAGGGGCGTCAGGGACAACGCTCATGGGGCTTCCAGCCAGCGATACCAGGTCTCTGAAAAAAGCGTTCTGCGCAACAACTTCTGTAACCGCGGATTTTCGATATTCAATTGGCGCGAATCCACAAGATACCAGGCAATTCCCTCGGCTAGATAATAGCCCGGGTGACGCAGAGCGGCCTGATGACGACCGTAACCAGCCTCAAATCCAGAAAGCACGCCTCGCACAAAATCTTGCCAGGGTTGATTCTTAGGCTGATTGGCCTTGCCCCAACCAATTTTATGGGCAATTAAGACGCCAATAGGCATCAAATAAAGAACTGGGTCTTGCAGCAACCATTGCAGGTTCACCCACGCCACGCCAGAGAGAGAACGCCCGCGAAATGCTGCCGCCTCCGTAGTGAAGTCATGACGATGAGCATTGATGATGACATGTCCATCCTCTGTCTGAAGCCATCGAGAGAGCAACGCCTGGGGAAGCGGCTCCAACATCGCTATGGTGGTCGTTAACGCCTGCACGCCCGTTTTGCACCATTCTTGAACGGCTCTAGGGGAACGCGCCACCGCATCGTGGGTGACATGCACTCGCATCATCAGAGACTCTGCAGACATGGTACGCACGGGTTTTGGCGCATGCTTCACATCAGAAGTTGACAGAGCTATTCTTGAAACATAGCTCCGACACTCACGCCAAGATGAATACGTCGGATCGTCTCTCCCAAAAGTGAACCGACACTGAGGACGTGCAATTTATCGCCGATTCGCTGCCGTTTTTCCTCTGGGATGGGGAGGGAATTCGTGACGACCAGTCGGTCGATAGGCGCGTCACCCAACCGTTCCGCTGCGGGTTCTGAGAACACCGCATGCGAGGAAAAGGCGATAATGTCCGTAGCGCCCGCTTCTTTCAGGAAATAGGCAGCTTGGGTCAAGGTGCCGGCAGTATCGATCTCATCATCGATGAGCAAGCAAGTCATGCCAGCGACTTCGCCGATCAAATTATACATTTCGGTTTTGCTGCCGTCGAGGCTCCGCCTTTTTTCGATGATGGCCAGGGGCAAATTCAAACTATGGGCGAAATTGCGCGCCCGCCGCACAGCACCAACATCGGGAGAGACGACCACAGCTTGTTCTGTGAGTTTGTTCAATCGCACGTAGTCGATGAACAGGTACCGGGCGGTGAGTTCATCGGTGGGAATGGTGAAAAACCCCTGGATCTGCCCTGCATGGAGATCGATGGTGAGAAATCGATCGGCGCCAGCAACAGTGATCAAATCCGCCAGCAGTCGAGCGGTAATCGGCACGCGCGGCTGGTCTTTTTTATCGGTACGACCATACGCGTAATAGGGCACCACGGCTGTGATGCGTCCGGCGCTATCCCTGTGCAATGCATCGATGGTAATGAGCAATTCCATAACCATGTCATTCACCGGACGTCCCAAAGGTTGGATCAAAAAGACATCTTTTCCCCGCACACTTTGTTTGATCTGGACGAAAATGTTTTCATTGGGGAATTTGGTAATGCGCATTGGCGTGGGCCGGATGCGCAAATAATCACAGATCTCTTCCGCTAGCTGGGGATGACAAGACCCACTCACGACAGCAAGTTCACCATACAGCCCTTCAGACATAAGTATCTCCAGATGATTGTCGGTGTGTGAGGATGTTTGGACGATGGCCGATGATATCGACCTGTGCAAATTGCCAAAAACATGATACCGAAAAACGATTAAAGCGACTCGTTATGCACAGGAGGCATTACGACTTGCAAAGGCGGCATGTACGAGTTGTTGCACAGCAGTGTAAGGATCCAGCTCTCGACGGGCCACCGCGTTGATAATGTGCTGTAATCGTTCCTGTGAGATTCGGACCAGCAGCTCTTCGAGCAGGTAATCGCGCAAAATCATACGAAGTTCTGTGGCTGCTCGCAACTGGTCTCGTAAAATCCGACGGCCACTCTGTTCCAAATAAAGTCGATGATCCTCGATTGCGTCCACGAGGTCTACGGCGCCCTGTCCGGATGTGGCCACGGTTTTGATGATAGGGGGCGTCCAGGCATTGGC
>WFTO01000018.1 GCA_015485435.1 Anaerolineae bacterium
GGGGCAGACTTGAACTGCCGACACCGCAATTTTCAGTCGCGTGCTCTACCAACTGAGCTACCTCGGCAAAAAGAGAGGGCTGACGGACAGCCCTCGACATTGAGAGCGGGCGATGAGATTCGAACTCACGACCTTCTCCTTGGCAAGGAGACGTTCTACCGCTGAACTACGCCCGCATGAAACTGTTGAAGCAATGGGGAGGACAGGCCGGATGTGGGGGCGCCCAGAGAGGTGGACCCGGTCGGATTCGAACCGACGATCTCCTCCGTGCAAGGGAGGCGCCTTCCCACTAGGCCACGGGCCCGCGCCGGGCTACCACTGGTGCCGACGAGAGGACTCGAACCTCCACGACCTTTCGGTCAACAGATCCTAAGTCTGTCGCGTCTGCCAATTCCGCCACGTCGGCGCACGTCGGCACGATTCCACCGGGAATAAATGGGAGTACTCCCGATTCTGTTTTAGCCGCCATCTGTCTCACGCTAACACGCGTGGTGGCTCCTAGCTTGCCGGGTGTTACCCGACCTCGCCGTCGCCACTGCGACGAGACCAAACCCGTTGCCGAGCCTGGCCCACTCGCCTTGCTCCCGGTTGCACGCTCGCCTAGCCGGCCGGGTCACCCCGAACCGCTGGTGGGCTCTTACCCCACCCTTTCACCCCTTACCCGCACCTGCTTGCGCAGGCCGCTGGCGGGACTACTCTCTGTTGCGGTTGTAGTCACCATGCCGTTACCAGCATGGCGCCCTCACTTCCTGTTTCGTGAGGCAACCTTACCTCCAGAAGAGGGAGGTGGGGAGTCGGGAAGTTCCTCTACCGATCCAACATGATCGGCAGCGGCGGCGCTCCATTTATTCCCGTCAATCCGGGTCATGTCAAGGTGCTTCAGCGTTTGCAATTATAGCACTGCCCTTTGAGATTGTCAAGATACATCCATGGAGAAAATTTGCAACCTCTTATGTTTCAAACGATAATGCATGGACATTCGTTCCCTCCTCAACACTCAGGTGGCGTTATGAACCTGCTCAAACAACTTCGGAATTTCCCCCAATCGATTAAGGATACAGCTCGTGGCATTGAGTTGGTTGGCATGGGAAATGCCGCCAGAACCGTTCTTTACAAACCGCGTTATGCTTGGTGGCGGCGTCGTTTTGGCGGCCCCACAGGTCCTGGCCGCGCGATGAACCCAGGGAACGTGATCCATGTCGTCCAGCAAGAACATGGATTCCTCCTCTCTTTGGAGCATGGCCTTTGTCTGGTGGAAGCCGTCACCCCGACCATTTTAAGGGTACGCGTCGTCCCCGACAACACGATGCCAGCTTATTTTTCCTACGCAACTCTTCCCCAAGTACGCCAGCCCATCTCCCTCACACTTGTCGAAACGGATGCATCTTATCGCTTTGAAACCAGCGCTGCAGCGCTTATCGTCTACAAAAAGCCTTTTGGACTCTCATGGGAAGATGCATCCGGGAGAAAATTATGTCTGGAAACAAGGGAGATAGGTTGGAGCGAAAGTGGCGCGCGATGGGTGCAACAATTTCCAGCGGACACTTGGTGGTATGGATTGGGCGAACGCGCCGTCCACCTGGCGCTCGAACGTCGTACGTATCATCTTACCACCGTCGATCCCGAAACGTACCAACCAGGAGATGATCCATTATACATCAACATCCCGTTCCTATTGGGCGTTCAGGACGGCCACGCCTTCGGCCTTCTGCTGGATAGCACCAGTGATGGCAAGATTACACTCGATGAAGATGGCCTGGTCACCTATCACGTTTTGGGGCGCGAGTTGCGGCTCGACATCCTCTTCGGCCCCACGCCCATCGATGTGCTCTCTCGCTTCGCAGACCTCACTGGACACGCCCCGCTTCCTCCGCTATGGACGCTTGGCTATCACCAATCTCGCTGGAGTTATGAGACGGAAAAGGAAGTTCGTCACATCGCCCAAGAATTTCGCAAACGCCGCATCCCCTGCGACGCCATTCATTTCGATATTGATTATATGGATGGCTTTCGCTGTTTTACGTGGGACCGCGATGCATTCCCTGACCTGCCAGGACTCATTGAGGACTTGCATCGAGAAGGATTCAAAGCCGTAGCTATGATTGATCCCGGCATCAAAGTCGATATGAATTACGAGGTTTGTAGGGATGGTGTGCGCGAAGATGTCTTCTGTAAACTCCCCGACGGCTCGCTCTTTCATGGACCTGTTTGGCCTGGAGAGTGTTATTTTCCCGATTTCACCAGTCCCCGAGTACGGCAATGGTGGGGCAAGTGGTACAAACACCTGCTAAACGCGGGGTTTGATGGTTTCTGGAACGATATGAATGAACCAACCATTTTTGGCGGCGCAACGTTTCCGCCCAGAGTTTCTCATGACCTAGAGGGACTGGGAGCAGAACATTGGCAAATTCATTCGGCTTATGGCATGCAAATGGTGCGAGCCACGAAAGAGGGCTTAGATCGTTGGCGTCCGGAAGCTCGCAATTGGATTTTCACGCGTTCCGCCTATGCCGGAACCCAACGCTATGCCAGTTCCTGGACAGGGGATAACCGCAGCTCTTGGGAAGATCTGCAAATTACCCCCGCCATGCTCATGAACCTTGGTCTTTCGGGCTTATCCTTTACTGGCTCCGACATCGGTGGTTTTGAGGGCGCCCCAACGCCCGAACTCTATGCCCGTTGGTTGTCGATGGCCGCGTTTCACCCCTTTTTCCGCACCCATTCCGCCAAAGGCACCCCCTGGCAAGAACCCTGGCGTTTTGGCGAGCGCGTCGAGCGCATTGCCCGGCGTTATATCGAACTACGATACCGCTTACTGCCGGCCATTTACACCCTATTCTGGCAATATGCGACAGAAGGGATCCCCATGATGCGCCCGATGTTTTTTGAAGATCCCACCGATGACGTATTTCTCGCCATCGATGATCAATGGCTTTTTGGCGATCATCTGCTGGTGGCGCCGGTGCTCGAAGAGGGTGTTACCGCACGTGAGATCTTGCTACCTGAAGGGGGCTGGTTTGATTTTTGGACCGATGAAAGGCATACAGGCAAGCAAATCATTGTCCGCGAAGCCCCTCTTGACACTGTCCCGCTTTTTGTGCGGGCAGGCGCAGTACTGCCCATGGGCCCAGTGCAACAATTCGTGGGCGAAATCGCCGCGGCGCCTTTGACGCTGCACATATATGCAGGTTCCGGTATTTCATGGCTTTACGAAGATGATGGCGAGGGATTGGCCTATCGCACAGGCAATCATCGTATCTCCAAGTTCGAAATGCAGCTTGACGGAAGGCAATGGCGCCTGACGCGCCAAACATGGGGCGCATGGACACCTCCCACGCGTCCGATTTCAATTATTTTCCATGGACTGTCCTTGAACCAAGTGTTTCTTGACGATGTCCCCTATTCTGTGCTAAATAACCAACTGGACATCGAGGATATGGCCTGGCAAAGTCTGCAAGCTAAGATTGAGTAAAAGAAAACTTGCAGTTTGGCAGATTATTTGCTACAAAATCCTCGCAAACGTTCACGACTTATATCAAGGCATCGTTTTTTTCCTCAATCCCACTCTGCCCGAGATCGAAGAAGATCTTTGCGGCAACAAAAAGGAGTAGAGATTATGACGCACGTAATTACCGAAATCTGCATCCGTGACGGCGCTTGTGTGGAAGTTTGTCCCGTCGAATGTATCGTCCCCGGCATCCCGGAAGATGAATGGCCGTTGTATTATATCGATCCTGACACTTGCATCGACTGCGGCGCTTGTGTCCCTGAATGCCCGGTGGATGCGATCTTCCCCGAAGAGGATGTGCCCGAGGAATACGAAAAGGACATCGAAGTTAATGCACTTTTCTTCTCCGAGGGCCCCGGCTACTCGGCGTTGGATGAGATTTAATTGTACGTCACATAACACAAAAAAGTTGGCATAAAAACCCCCGCCGGCAATCCGTGCGGGGGTTTTATTTGTAGAGATTTCGCCGTTATGCCATTGCACTCGACCAGGGTCATTGTTCGGCATATTTCGATCATGGCGTTGGCCGATGAGAACGCAGCCAATTGCTCAATGGCTTCACTCCAGGCCAATCTTTGGTAAGCGATTCCAAATGCAGAAACGCTTCTGTCACCGATGTCTCCGAATCACTGAGCACCTCTCCGAATGAAGCGGCAGCTTCTCGCAAGGCGTAACGCAGTGGCTTGGGTAGTTTCACCAACAAGGCACCCACCTCCGCAGCAGCCGCGTACAGAATCGCATCATCGGTATGCGGTTGATGGGGGGTCTCGATCAGTGTTTGCACTCGACGTTCTGAAAGTTGAGCCAAGGCATCGGCAAAGGCCGCCACAACGGCTGGATTCCCAGTGGCGGCCGCTAACGAGGAGGCCTGGCTAAAACAATAATCGCCAATCAAAATGGCGCTTCCCATCAACACCCGCTGCTGTTCATTGATAGAAACCTCCCCGCGAGGGATGATCTCATGGACGGCCACCGCCATATGCAACATTTCGATGGCTGCGGCCAACGAAACCCGACTCTCTTGGGATGCATGCCCCAACCGACTCGCCCCCAACGTGATGATCGCCCTGGGCAAATGTTCGGGCATGTAATCGCTGAGCACATGATTCACCAGTGGAAAATCTGTGAAAATGCGCTCCTGGATGATCTGTCGCACCAGGACTAGGTCGTCACCCAGTAACCACTCAAGATTCGATTCGACGACTGCGGCTGGAGAAATTTTCTGAAGCTTCCTTTTGTCTGGCAACATGATGGCATAACCTGGATGAGTCAAAGCGTCCAGATCATACCATATTCTGGAGAGTGGGGGAAGAAAGGAGGTGTCATCGGCGTTCTCTTTTCAGAAAAATGCTCGTTGCCCGTCGCAAGAGGCGCGCATTCCCTATCCTGTTGTCCCCTCTCCTGGTCCTGCTGAATAAAACACCGGTGGTCTCAGGCGATGAAATTCGGTGTGCTCTTGAAATGCTTGGCCCAAAGCCAATATGGTGGCCTCATCGTACAAGCGCCCGATGAGAGAGACGGTGGTGGGAAGACCATCCTCGGCGAGACCCGTAGGCAGTGTGAGCGAAGGATGTCCCGTCAGGTTGGTAAGTAAAAGGTTGTTTCCTTCCAACGAAGGGGCTATGTATAAATCAACCTGAGAGAACAGATCATCCATGGCCGCCAGAAGCAATGTTCGAACCCGATTAGCCTGAATATATTCAACCGCAGGGACAAGTCTAGAGAGACGGAAGAAATTTGGCCAGGCGTCTTTCACTTGACGCACCAGTAAGTCATCCCTATTGCTGCGAGTCAACTCATCGAAAGCTGCCGCGGCCTCCACAAAAAGGATAAATTGGAGGGCTTCAATGGGATAATCTGGCAGTTCAATCGGGACCAGCGCTATTCCCATCTCTCGGAAAACTTGCAACGCCATCCTATCTTGCTCATTGCCGCGATAATCTTTTTCAAAATCAGCGGCAAGATACCCCACGCGCAATTGATGCAATGGAACATCTGGAGGCCAGGGGAATGGTTTATCCACGGTGGTGGGATCGCGATCATCGGCTCCATGAATGGTGGCAAAAACCAATGCGCAATCTCGGGCGCTACGACACATCGGCCCAATCTTATCCATGGTCCAGCTCAAGGCCATGGCCCCATGACGGCTGACCCGCCCGAAGGTTGGACGTAATCCGGTCACACCATTACGCGTGGCAGGAGAGACGATGGAGCCCCAGGTTTCAGTACCAATACTAAAGCCCACCAGGCCTGCTGCGGTGGCAGCCCCCGAACCAGCCGATGAGCCACTAGCGCCTTCATTCAGATTCCAGGGGGTGCGCGTAGTGCCTCCGAACCAGACATCTCCCCAGGCCAGAGCCCCCATACTTAACTTGGCCACAAGAACGGCGCCTGCCGCATCCAGCCGTTCAACGACAGCTGCATCTTCATCGATGATCTGGTCTTTATAAGGCGTGGCGCCCCAGGTTGTGGGATATCCACGCACAGCCAGGAGGTCTTTCGCCCCCCATGGTATCCCATGCAAAGGACCGTAATCCTCCCCTGCTTGTAAGGCCTTATCCGCCTGCTGCGCCTTTTCCAAGGCTCGCTCCTCAGTCAGGGTGACCACACAATGCAATTGCGGATCGTATTGTTTCAGCCGTTCCAAATACATTGTTGTCAATTCAACAGAGGTGATCTCACCCTGTCGCAACCAGCGCCCCAGATCGCTCACAGACCAAAACGCCAAATCATCGCTCGTTGTTGGAGGCGCTAACGGTGGTTCGGCAGGCTCAACGGCTGGCGGATAGATAGGAGGCTCTTTGCCCCCTAAAATTTCCGGATCAAAACGGATGGCGGGAAAAAGGTCATTGGGCAATGCAACGGTGCGTAACGACTGATAATGTTGCCGCAACGATTCCAAACCTTCCAGCATCAAGGCCCGTTCAGCATCAGTAAAGGTCAAATCTATCAATTGCTCGGCGTGTTGAATGTGTTCAGGAGTCAGGTCTTTCATGGGATATAATCCAATCTCTGCCTCGAAGAAATGCTTGTTCATTGAGCGCACGGTGCTTCTCGACACGCGCCGTCGGATGAACTCCAACCTGAGAGAATGATTATGCCTCAAAATCGTGAAAAATGCACCCCAGAACGATATTCGCGGGTTTTGTATTTCCCAATCCTCGGCGCTGTCTACGTCCGACACCCCATACCCCCGTGCAGAGCGCGCCCTAAACCACTTCCGAAGATTCGCACCATCCGGATAAGGCGCATGGCCTGCACTTACGGTCATGGAAAGCAGGACAAACCTATCAACGATGATTTGCCCATGAGGGCAAGGCTAGGCACACGGACTGCCTAAAGCTTTTCAAAGGCAATCACGAAACCTGCCTCCCCAGGTGATATCACCAGCCAAAACACCCGATATCCCCTTCGTACCTGTGAAATCACACTTCCACTACGCTAAGACATGCCATGCACATCAGTTCTTTGGACCTCATAGCCCAAAGCCATTCCCGCATCTACCACAATCTGACTGGCGAGGATCGTGCCCCGCCACTAACACCTGTAAGCAGTATGATCAAATGGATTGCTGGTTATTCGTTTCATCCATTTGCTATAAACTGAGTGCTTTTTAGCCGGTTGTTTTTTGCTTCGCAAACAACTACAGCTATTATTGATGATACAAAATTTGAACGCAAGCCCGAAGTTTAGCAAATTACTGCAAATGCCAGAATATCATGCAAAGCCCCGAATCGACATCTACGTTACAAAAAGACTGTACAAAATTGATCGAAGAATTTCGAATTAGCGCCTCGACAACCATACGGCCGCCCCTTTCCGCCAGTTTGCAAAAAATGCTAGAGAGCGCGAAGATATAAACAGCCTACGTTTCCGTTTCACCTGATGGCTTTTTGGGCCTCATCCTGGAGTAAGCACCGATGGCGAAAAAAGAAGCGCCCGATATCGTGGTTGGACGATTGCCCCTATATTTGCGGGTATTGAATCAGTTATTGGAAGAAGGTCGGACAACAACGAACTCGCAGGAGTTAGGAGGACGCCTGGGCCTCAGCTCCGCACAAATTCGAAAGGACCTCTCTTACTTCGGCGGTTTTGGCAAGTATGGCGCGGGTTACGATGTGGCCTATTTGCGCGAGCAATTACGCCGTATTCTCAACCTCGAACAGGTCTGGCCTGTAATATTGGTTGGCGCAGGCTATTTAGGCCATGCATTGGCCAATTACCAACGATTCATTGAAAACGGATTCGAGATCGTTGCCGTTTTCGACAGCGATCCCAACAAAATCGGCACCCAGGCGGGCATCCACGTAGTTTTGGATGTGAAGGACTTAGAAAAGGTAATTGACGAAAAGGGCGTAGTCATTGCCATTCTGGCTGTGCCTATGCAAGCGGCGCAAAAGGTTGCAGACCGACTCGTCAATGCAGGGGTGCGGGCCATCCTCAACTATGCTCCCGTCCGCTTAAATGTCCCCGATCATGTGAAAGTTCAAGATATCGATCCCGTGGCGCGTTTGCAACATATGGCCTTCTACCTTTCAGACGCCGAAGTCAATCCCGAAGAAAACACATAAGCTTATCTTCATTTTCTGAGGTTATTATTTGATTAATTTTATTGGCGTCATAGGTCCAATTTGAGCCTTGAGGCTTTCTGGTTGCGGCAAATAAGGCCTGTAACGGTGTATTCTCAAAACAAAAACGCGCTGCTCTTTGAACTGCCGTCCGGTTTTAGCGCTGTTGACAAGGCATTTTTTCTGGTCTAAAATAAATCAACAACCCCATATCCATCTCGCCTTTTTTCAACGATATTTGCACACGATCTGGATTCTCTTGTTCACTTTTCGGCGTCTGCTTCAAGCCGTTTGTTGTGCAGCCCCATGTTTTGGGGAAATAAAAGTCACACAATGCGCTATGTCTCAGTGACATGGCGCTTTTTCATTTATGCCAACCCATTTACCGAACACCAATCCAACCCGATCATCCCCTGTTGGATGACGCCATTTGCCAAAGGAGGCTTTTGCTATGGCAGCAACGACACTTGCAGGATTTCACAACCGCGTCGCGCGCATTGATCTTACTTCTGGGGCGGTGACATATGAACCGGTCGATGATGCATTAGCTCGCAAGTATCTTGGCGGTCGCGGCCTTGGGGTCAAATATGTGTTCGATCATGGCATTCATGACCCCCTTTCTCCAGAGAACATGTTGGCCATCATGACCGGCCCGCTCACTGGCTCGGAAGTGAAAATGAGTGGGCGTTTAAGTGCGGTCACCCGCAGTCCATTAACTGGCACCATTGCTGACAGCCACATGGGGGGATGGACCGCGGCGTATATGAAGTGGTCGGGCTTTGACGCCTTGTTGATCACAGGCAAAGCCGAACATCCCGTGTACTTGTTATGCAAAGATGGCGAAGTCAGCATTGAAGATGCCAGCGACCTGTGGGGAAAAACCACTCATGAAACCATCAAAGCTCTGATGGAAAAACATCCAGGCAGATATGTGGATGTAATGAGCGTAGGGCCAGCTGCAGAGAATGGCGTCAGGTTTGCAGGCTGGATCAACAAAGATGATCGCGCCTGCGGACGAACGGGCACAGGCACCGTCGGCGCCAGCAAGCATTTGAAAGCGATTGTCTTCGTTGGAGACAAAAAGAACCAGCCCAAGCCGGCAGATCGTGACGCCTTCAAAGAAGCGGACAAGAAAGCCCTCTCCGCTATCATGGCCGAGGCCAACATCACCGCGCCTAGAAAGGGCGGACTCAGCGTCTATGGCACCAACGTGTTAATGAACATTACAGGCAGCATCGGGGCGTTACCAGCCTGGAATGCTAAAAAGGCCTCTTTCGTTTCAGAAGATGGCGAAGAGTTGTACGAACACATCTCAGGCGAACGCGTACGTGAAGAAATTTTAGTTGGCGATCCTACATGCCACGCCTGCCCCGTAGCTTGCAAGATCGAAGTCGAAGTGCCGGAGGGCAAATTCAAAGTCCACATGGAAAGCGTAGAATATGAGTCCATTTGGGCGTTAGGAGCCATGTGTGGGAATGATAGCAAAGAAGCCGCTGCCTACATGATCGACATGGCCAACCGTTTTGGTATGGACACCATTGAGCTTGGCAACGCGCTTTCCATGTACATGGAGGTCACAGAAAAAGGTGGCGCTATCGATGGAGGCTTGGCCTGGGGCGATCACGATGGCATGATCAAGACCATCGAAGACATTGCCTACGCCAAGACCGAGGTCGGAAAAGTCCTCGGCAAGGGAACGGCAGCCGCGGCCAAAGAGCTTGGTCACCCCGAACTGGCCATGAGTGTCAAAGGCATGGCCATTCCTGCCTACGATCCTCGAGGATTGAAAGGCATGGGCATCGCATACGCCACAAGCAACCGTGGCGCTTGCCATCTGCGCGCCTATACCCCTGCAGCCGAATTAGGCGTGATGCCTTTCGGTTCATTGAAAGTCGATCCGCTGGAATGGAAGGGCAAAGGCGAGCTCACCAAAGTCTTCCAGGATATCCATGCCATCTCCGACAGCTTCGATATCTGCAAGTTTAGCGCCTTTGCCGAAGGCGTGGATGAATATTTGGAGCAGTACAACACCTTTACTGGCGCTAATCTCACTGCGGATGAACTGCTGAAGGCAGGCGAACGCATTTACAACCTGGAACGATACTTCAATAACCTAGCCGGTTTCCGTGAAGGTAGCGACTACTTGCCAGAACGTTTCCTCAAGGAACCCAGCACCGTCCCCGGCTCAGAAGGGCACATCTGTGAATTGGATCAGATGCTTGAAGAATATTACAACGCACGCGGTTGGGAAAATGGCGTTGTTCCCGAATCGAAATTGAAGGAATTAGAGATTCTCTAATTTCTTCGCTCTCCATATCCACGTAAAAATGGCGCTGTTTGGGCAGAAACAGCGCCATTTTTAATTTTGACAATCACACAACACCTACGGTAAGCTTGTTCACGTCAGGTTGAAAGACTTGACTAGTGGCTGCGACCAACACAACGGCGTGTTCGGCCGCAGCTCAAACTCCTCACTCACTCTCAAACATGGTGGCTGCAAAAATCTGGGGAAACATCACTTGTGGAATCTCATACAATCCTGTTATACGCGTTACATTACACCTCAACGATCGGTGGGCTAGTCTCATCAACAGGGCCTTCGACCCAAAAATCGCCGTTTGCGGAGACTTCTTTCTTCCAGATTGGGGCGATATGCTTCAGCCGATCGATGGCATAGGCGCAAGCGTCGAAAATACCCTCTCGATGCGCCGCGGCCACGGCGATCATTACTGAGGATTCGCCCACGTCTACGCGTCCGATACGATGCACAATGGCCATATCCAAAACCTGAGGCCATTTTTCTTTCACCTCCTGAGCAATCTCCGCCAGTTTCGCCTCCGCCATCTCTACGTAAGCTTCATACTCCAAGTAGTCAGTATGCAAATCATCGGTCACACCTCGCACCGTGCCTGAGAAAAGCACAATCCCTCCCACCGTTGGGGTTGTCACCATCGCGGCCAACGCATCTAATGAAAGCGGCTCCGTCGTAAGCCAGAACTTCTTCATGGCTTCACCGCCGCCCACAGGAGGAAAGATGGCGACCTCATCGCCTTCTTTGAGTTTAGCATCCATTTCAGCAAAATCTTTATTGATGGTGACATGAAAACGTCCTCCGCGCCCCAAATGAGGCGCTTCCTCACGAATAACTTCCACGAGATCAGCCACTGTGGCATTATCGGGCACCTCGACTTCTAAATACGGGCTTTTGAAAATCTCTCTCAAAGATGCAAATAAACGCACACGCACTTTCATCAATACATGTCTCCTGTTATGTGAGTGATGGTTAGGGATCGGCGTGGAATTCACCGCTCTTACCGCCGCTCTTATAGAGCAATCGGACGTTCTCGATACGCATGGTTTTTTCCAGCGCTTTCGCCATATCATAAATCGTAAGCGCAGCCACTGAGGCCGCGGTTAAAGCTTCCATCTCTACGCCCGTTTGTCCTTGACATTTGACCAATGTGCGAATCGCAATGCCATCCTCTTCATATTCAAAATCGACAGCCACCTTGGTAATAAGCAGCGGATGGCACATTGGAATGAGTTCATGAGTTCGCT
The DNA here is from genome assembly GCA_015485435.1 of Anaerolineae bacterium. GTDB lineage: Bacteria > Chloroflexota > Anaerolineae > J102 > J102 > M2005. The sequence continues at coordinate 11,635 of WFTO01000018.1, forward strand.
TTGCTGCCATGATCCCGGCGATACGCGCGGTTCCCAGCACATCGCCTTTTTTTACATTGCCAGCTTTAATGGCGGCCAAAGTTTCAGCTCGCATTACTACTTTGGCACCGGCGATGGCTGAACGATGAGTGATCGGCTTTTCACTGACGTCCACCATAGTGGCGGCGCCAGTCTCGTCGAGATGGGTAAGTTTGGACATAATCAACCTAATAAATCAGTTCGCCTGAAAGAAAGGCGGATGTTCGGGAATCTTGTGGCTGGTGAAAAAAATCTGTGGTGGGCGCTGATTCGATAATTTCACCATCATACAGCAACGCCACCCGGTGAGCCAGACGGCGCGCCTGCCAGATATTATGCGTCACAAGCACCACCGTGGCCTTTCGTTCCAAATTGGCTTTTCGGATGATCTCTTCAATAATGCGTACATTGCTGGGATCGAGATTGGCCGTGGGTTCATCCAAGAAAAGAACTTCAGGATTCAACACCAACGCTCGCGCCAGGGAAACTCGTTGAGCCTCGCCACCGCTTAATTGACTGGCTGGCTGTTTTGACAAATGAGTAAGGCGCACCTCCTCCAAAGCGCGTCGCACAGCCTCATGACCATTACGAGACCCGCGAACGCGCAGACCATAACCCACATTCTGCCAGACTGAAGCGTTTAGCAACAGTGGCTGCTGGAATACTGTGGTCATCTTGCGTCGTAAATCAATGGGGAGATTGCCTGGAGTATATGCCTGACCATGATAGTATACCTGTCCATGCTGGGGTTTCTCCAAATAATTCATGAGTCGGAGCAAGGTGCTTTTGCCAGCACCACTAGGGCCGACCACAGCAAAAATTTCCCCGGCGAGAATGGTCAGTTCGGGAATCTTCAACAGAAAATGGTCGCCATAGCCATGACGGATATGTTCAAGACGTAGTATTGGATCCATACTTCATTTTCATATCAACGTTGCAGGGTTAATTGCCTTCTACTGGCGGGGGTCCAGACGTCCTTGCAAATGCAATAAGAGCCAATTGGCGGAAAATGTAATCGTCAACAAGATGATGCCCAGAGCAATGGCCAAAGAGAAATTTCCTTTACGCGTCTCCAGCACAATGGCTGTCGTCAACACACGCGTTTTATGCTCGATATTGCCGCCAACAATCAATACGGAACCCACTTCTGAAATGATTGCGCCAAAGCCAGCGATCAACGCCGCCAGCACGCCCGCCCGAGCCTCATACAGGAGAGTTAATACAATCTGACGTCTGGTTGCACCCAACGACCGCAACTGCATCACCAATGCCGAGGGAATAGCGGCCACCGCGGTCATGGTAAATCCTATGATCAAAGGCAGCGCCAAAATCGTCTGCGCTGCGATCATCGCCTTGGGGGTAAAAAGCCAGGCAAGCTGGCCCAAGGGACCTTGCCGAGAAAGCAAAAGATAAATAGTAAGACCAACCACTACTGGCGGCAAGCCCATGCCTGTGTAGACCACGGCCACAACCACGCGCTTTCCTGGAAAGTCCTTCAATCCCAAGAGAAGGCCCGCGGGCAATCCCAAGAGCGCAGCAATAAACATCGCCGCGCCACTAACCAGCAGCGAAAGTCGGACGATCTCCAACAGATTGGGGTCCATACTGAAGATTAGCGCCAGCGCCTGGCGCAAACCGTTGAGAAATATTTCCATAACGCCCCTATTTTACACCGGACTCCATGACAACATCAAACGGGCGAGACAAACTCAGGATTGCAGTAGCAATGTCACTTTTTGCAACAACTTCAGTTTGTAACGCTCTCCCTGCAACCATTGATTCCCAGGCGACCCAACATTATCCACTTCATTCCGACCAATGACATCCTCCACGCGAAGATCAAAGGCCTGAATAAGTTGGGCAATAATAGCCGCCGCGGCATCCAGCTGAGGCTCAGGAGGAGGCGAGTCGGTAAAATTCCCTGCCAGTGCGATCCCCACTCCCTGCTGGTTGATCTCCTCCTTAAATGTCTGGCTGACCACCGCCTCCAAGGATTCCGTCCAATACGCGTCGCCATCTCCCTGCACCAAAAAATGATAAGGCAGCCCAGGCAGATTGCGCCGGGCAATCACTGCGCGAGCCAAAACGATGGGATCGGTCTCGGCGGACGTGACCGTGTGATGCACCACAATGAGCTTAATCGCATCGAAGGGACGAATAGACCATGTTTTGGTGGGATGGCGAGGCATCTCATCGCGCAGATCGCGAACGCCTTGAGGTGGCGTAAATTCATCACTGGGCAGGTCTAATTGAAGGCGTTGGGCCCGCGCCAACAGGGATTCAACCTGCATCAACAATCCTGGCATTTGTTGTGCAGCGCGTTTCTGTGCTGGGAAGCTCTGGTTTACAGATAAAACCTGCTTACCCGCCATTCCTGAGGCCGAAGCTTGCGGTTGAATCTCATCCAATGTCTGCGTGAGCTTTGCCGCCTGCACCAACAACGCTTGAATTTTATCCGCGTCAAGATCGGGATGAGATTCGAGCTGATAAAGCGTTTTGGTAATTTGCTCCACGCGCGTGCGAACATTCCTCGCCAACATTTCTCCTTCGACCGCCTGATTGGCTGGCTCTGCCAACGGCATCAAAGCCTGTTCAACCTCATCGGCCTGGGAGGGGATCATAGCGATCATATCTCGATCATGAGAGAGGGCTGTTACCAGCGCCGCCACCTGCTCATGAATATCGCCATCCGAGGGCGTGGGGGAGATGTCGGGTGGAGGATTGGGCCCAGGTATCTCATTAAGCGCCTCGATGCGATTCATGAGAAGAATAGGATTGCCCTGATTATCCTCTCCCAAGTGACGGAAGGTTCGCCATTTATGCGAATGCCCCACCTCGAAGAGACAAGCGCCCATCACATAGGGGTCTTGAAGCATTTCGTTGTTATACCAGAGCAAACTTTGCCAATACGCTTCTTCTGACAAAGTCTCCTCTGTGTTTAACCACCCTTCATCAGGATTTTCGGGATGACCGTAGGCCATGGTCAGCCCGGCTTCCGTAATGATAACCTGATGTTTCCCTCCATACCTCTTTATGATGCCTTCCATGCAACGTCGATAGTACAACGCAGCCGTGGCCACGCCTGGTCCGGGCTTCAAAGCAGGCCAACCATATTCGTGAAAGCCGAGATAGGTGTATGAAGCCAACGTGCGAGGAAACCAATCGAGAAAATGTTCTGGCTTGGTGAAATTCCCCGCAGCAAAATTAAAGGCCACCGCCTCCAGCCCTTCGGCGACAAGCCGCTCGCGAAACGCCACCATGAAGCGATCATACGCTTCAGCGCGACGTCTAAACGCGTCATCGACTTCATCACCTGGAAAAGACGCCGGTCCTGGGA
>WFTO01000019.1 GCA_015485435.1 Anaerolineae bacterium
GAAGAGGTGTCTGGGGGTGCGTGGCCGAAGTATTGGCGTACTGGCGTAGATCCCCAGTAAAGACCACCGGCATGAAGGGCCCGGTCACAGTCGGGACCTGATGGGTGGAGGGCGGAGGCGGCGTGAGCTCCCGGGCGAAAGCCACGGTGGTCAACGCAAGGAGAACAAGCAACGTCAAAAAAATTGACAATTTGTTCACAAAAAGCTGAAAACTATGAACAAAAAACATATGGAACGTCCCTGGCGTTCACAAATCGAAAAGAAATTGTATCGAGGATATCATGAGTTGCATTTAAGGGCAATTTTGGAGAAAGATGAATAAAAGATAAGAAGGTAGCGCTACCAGGATGCTGTTTCACCACGCCCTCAAGGATAACTATCTCCCCCCGATCGTCACCATGCATATAGCGACATGCATGAAGATTACGTTGGAATTGCTCACATTTGCTTTGAAAGATTGCAATAATGGCCTGTACATGCCGTTGTCTTGAAAAATAGGAAGCTTGTTGCAGAGAGACTGATCACAGATCCGCCATTGTTTGCTGCTGGCGACCCCGCCGAATTGCAGGCCCGGCTGGACGCGATGGATGTTCGAAGGTATCGGCGGCCGCCCGTTTGTGTTAGCTTATAGTATGTTGATGAATGCACTCATAGGATAGGGGGCCGACATCAACTGTTGATTATGGATGTGTAAAAGAAGTGTAAAATGGCGAAAATGGTGTAAAATAGAGGAGATGAGTGCGAACATTGTGACCGAGTTGCCAACCTGGCTGAGTATTTTGGAGATTGGCAATCAAATCCTGGCAGCGGCCATTCTCATTCTCAGCTTCTCCCTGTTTGTTTATGTGCTGACCTTTAACCTGCATAGCAGAGTGGGGCGATCGTTCGCTGCCCTGCTGTTGGGAATGGTCATTGTGTACTCGGGCGATGTGGTTCTTCCCCAGGTGGACTGGGCGGAGAGCTGGTTAAGGTTTCAGTGGATTGGAATCGCTCTGGTGCCCGCGGCTTACCTTCATTTCACCCGTTCGGTATTGTTGGCCGCCTGGTTGCGGTCTGATCGTTTCAGATGGCGATGGATAGTTCGCGGCGCCTATGGAGTGAGTATTCTTTTTGCGCTGTTGGCGTTGTTTACGGATGTGCTGGTGCGGGCTCCAACGGGGGTGATTCCCATTTCAAATCTGCGGCCCGGGCCTCTGTTTCCCCTCTTCACGTTTTATTTCATTGTCGCCACCCTGTGGGGAGGATGGACCTTATTACAGGCGCGAGCGCATGTCCGCACCCACACCGCGCGTCGGCGTCTCAGTTACTTGTTGCTCAGCTTTCTGGCGCCGGGCCTAGGCGTGTTTCCTTATTTGATTTTGATCTCCGGCGGAAGTGAAGGACCGGAGCTTGTGTTGATTTTGGCCAGCGTGGCCAATGTGGCCGTAGGCGTGATGCTGGTTGTCATGGCTTATAGCGTCGCATATTATGGCGTTTTTGCTCCCGACCGGGTGGTGAAACGCCAGTTGTTTTATTTTATCTTGCGTGGGCCCGTGGTGGCCTCATTGGTCGTGGCGTTGATATTTATTGTGCCTCGGGTGGAGGCGATTTTAGGGTTGCCTCCAGATACAGCCCTGACGTTCCTGGTGGTGATGACCATCGTGCTTGCCCAGATAGCGATTTATCTGGGACAGCCATGGATCGATCGTTTTCTTTATCGCAATGAGATGGAAGAGGTTGCCTGGCTGAGAATGTTGGAGACGAGGTTGATGACCAGCGGCGATCTCAGTCAATTTTTAGAAAATGTCTTGGTGACGCTTTGCAATGTGTGTGATGTCGATCGGGGCTTCGTGGCTTTACCAGGTGAAGGGGAAGCGCGATTGGAGGCGGTGGTTGGGGATGAAGAGGAGGCTCGACGCGTGTTGGCTCTGCCCGAGACGCAGCGTTTGCTCACCACCCCTCAACCCGATAGCAACTTCCATCAAGTGAACGGTTATGTGGTGCGATGTCTGGTCAATCGTCACACCGATGAAACCATGGGCATCCTGGCCCTGCATGCCGCC
>WFTO01000020.1 GCA_015485435.1 Anaerolineae bacterium
ACATAAACCTTGCCCGGCTCCAGGATATTTTCTGGCGGTGCATTCCAATAACCGACTCGTTCTGCCGGGTCCATGTCGGCCATGAAGTGATCGTCGTTCTTCGCATCTGGCGGGAAGGGCGTAGGCGTGGGCGTTGGAGTAGGCCGTTTTGAGGTGTCGGTTTCGCTGATGGTGACGGAAATGATTTTATCGCCCGGCTCGGTGGCCTTTTCTGGGTCACGAGGCGTGAGTTGTTGCAACACATCCATGCCGTCGATGACCTCGCCAAAGATGGTAAAGCTGCCATCCAACCAAGGGGCGGGGGCGTATGTGATAAAGAATTGGCTTCCCGCCGTATCGGGGCCGGCATTGGCCATGGCCATAAGTCCTGGGCGATCGAAGGTCATGTCAGGGGTGATTTCGTCCGGGATGGTATATCCCGGCCCGCCTGTGCCGGTGCCTGTGGGATCGCCAGCCTGTGCCATAAAATCGGGGATCACGCGATGAAAAGTGACGCCGTCGTAAAACCCTTCTTGGGCCAGAAAGATGAAGTTATTGGTGGTGACTGGCGCGTTTTTTGCGTCTAGTTCGACAACAATATCTCCCTTTTCAGTTTTAATGGTGGCGACGTAAATCTTTTCGGGATCAATGAAGAGATGGGGGGCCGTAGGCCAGCTTTTGATTTCGGATGTGGCATTCCCTTCGTCCGTTGTGGCGGTGGCGTCTGTTTGCGCCGTTGCCTCTTCCGTTGCAACGGTCGTGGGACTCGCCTCCTCGCTGGATGGTTGCGCACAGCCAGCCAGGAGAGCAATGCCTAGCACTAAGATGAGTACCGTAAACAAAGTTTTGCGATTCAATGTGTTACTCCAGATGTTGAGATGGTTGAAATTTGGAAAAGCGCCAAGGTCCTTCATGGCTTTGCGATCTTTTCCATATAAATGATGATGGCCACGTCGGCGGCCAGGATGGTCAAACCTACGATGGCCGCTTCGAGCAATGTGGCCTGAGTGACGAAGACTGCAATCATACCAAAGATGCTTCCGGAAAGATAAAGTGTGAGGACCGCTTCGCGCCGGGTGTATCCCATTTTGACGAGTCGATGGGAAAGATGATCTTTGCCCGGCGTCGTGAATGGGTTTTTGCCGCGACGGAGGCGGGAAATTATGACCAGGCTGGTGTCGAGAATGGGCACCCCTAAGACAAGCACTGGCACGAGCCAGGTCACCGCAGGGATGTTGGTCGGGAAACGGAGCTTGATGCCCAGGGCTGCCAGTACGAAGCCCAAGAACAGACTGCCTGTATCGCCCATGAAGATGCTTGCCGGGTTGAAATTATACACCAAAAAGCCAATGCACGCCCCCAGCAGAGCTGCAGCCAGTGCGCCTACAAGATATTGACCCGACAGCGCGGCCAAAAGTAGAAAATAGGCGCTGGCCATGCCTGCAACCCCTGCGGAAAGGCCATCCATATTATCAAGAAAATTAACGGCGTTGGTAATAAAGAGTACCCAGATGAGCGTGACGGCAATGTTTAATGTTTCCCATGGGAAGATGCTGACCTGGACGCCCGTGAGAATTAGCGCCAACGCGGGCAAAAGTTGTCCTAACAGCTTGATCCAGGCCGGCAGGGGCATCCGATCATCCCACAACCCCAGGAAAGAGATCAGCGTTGCTCCGATAACAATGCCTGCAACTTGGTGGACATAGAACTTGTCGCCAAAAAACATGAGCGCCAACAGCACCGCCGCATAAATCGCCAGGCCGCCCAATAAAGGTGTGGGAGTCAGGTGCGCCTTGCGTTGCGCTGGCTGATCCACCATATTCGTATGCACCGCAAGCTTGCGCGCCGCAGGCGTGGCCGCAAGGGCCAAGGCCAGCGCCGCAGTGAAAATGAGCATAATTTGTGTGATCATAGAGGCTCAAGCGCGAGGAGGGAGTGTAGGGCGTTTATGGTTGGCTTTGCCGTTTTTGTTCGATTTGATTGATTAACGCTTGGATGGCAGGTCGCTGGTTTTCAGGAGCAACCTGTAAAGCCTGCTGGGCATAAACCAGTGCTTGATCATAGTTGTCGATCTGTTGGAAGAGAATGGCCAGATTTTGCAGGGCTCCCAGGTCGTTGGGACGCAATTGCAACACCTTTTGATTCATGGCTATGGCCTCCTGGATACGCCCAAGCTTGGCCAATGCAAAGGCCATACCGCTATACGCGCGGGGATCCGAGGGACGTAGCTCGGCCACCTTTTGATACGCTCGATACGCGGCTTCCCAATTCTGTTGATCTAACTCAAGTTGCGCTAGGCGCAAATAAGTGTCTGCATAGCCAGGATCCAAAGCGAGTGAGCGATTAAACTGTTCTCTGGCTTTATCGATCTCGCCAAGCTGCATGTAGACGCTGCCCAATTCGTTGTGGAGATGGGCTGCGTTAGGGCTGAGTTTGGTGGCAATCAGGTAGTTTTCTACGGCTTGATTTAATGCGATCTTTCTTTCCGCGGGATCGGTCAGATAGCCCGCCATGGTGCCGTAGAATCGAGCCAAGTTGGCGGTGTGGTCGGTGTTTAGGGGATTCAAGGTTTGGGCTCGTTTTAAGATTTCTTCGGCACGATCGAAAAGGACCCGACGCTGATTAAGGTCTTGGGCCTGGCGGGCGCTTTCCAAAAAGGCCCTTCCTCGAAACAGCAGGTAATAATCCTCTTTGGGGGCCAGAGCCGAAGCTTTTTCGTAAAAAACAAGCGCGGTCTTCCAATCCTGACGGGCGTCCGCGCCTTGGCCGATCTTGAAATAAATGTCTGCACGAACCAGGTTGAGATTGACATTGATGAGTAAGAAAAAGGTCAGCGCCAGGAGCGAGGCGGCGCTCAGACCTGTTAGCAGGGGGCGGGCAAACCACTTTTCTGCAACCCGACGATCGTTCCAGAAAAGGATGAAAGCCAATCCCAGGCCCGCGAGAAGGATCAACACATAGAACCAGGTAATGGTGTTGGCCACGCGACTGGCCTGTTGCATGGCTGGCGTTGTGGGGGACAGCTTGGTGACGCGTGATGCAAAAATGAGCCCGGCAACAAACCAAACGCTGAGCGAGATCCCAAAGAACACGCCCACGCCCTTGAATATGTCTGATGAGGGCAACTTGGGCCTCCAGGTTTCGCCAATGGCCAATACAGCGCCCACTACCAGACCAAAAAGAAGCAGCGTCAAGACGCCTGGGCCTGCGACGAGCCGCCCTTGCTTCAGGTGCACCACCCACGATTTGAAAAAGATCGTCCAGGCGCTCGTACTGCCTATCTGCCCAGAAATATAATTCCAATCCAAAACCAACAGAATAATGGCCATGATCATCGCAAAAGGCAATAGCCATCGCCAATAGGGAAACGACCTTCCCTGATGCCCTCGCGAATGAGAGGGCCGACGGTCGCGCCGACTCCTTCCCCTGCTTCCTTTGGATTTTCGCGTGGCGGTTGCGTAAGTGTCGGCGCGCTGGCTTCTCTCTTGCGAGTCCCGGACGTCCAATTGCAGTTTACCGGTTCCTAACGTGGCCAATGCAGCCGCCAGAATGAAGAAATAGGTGCGCGTTGCGACGATGGCGATTCCGAAATGGATCTCAACGAAATGCGCCATCAGAGTGGCAAAGATGGCGATGATCAACAGGTGCCGTCGTTCTAACGTGGCGATTTCGCTGGAGCCATGGAATGCAGCATAGGTAATGTAAAGAAGAATGCCAATGATGAAACCTAGGGGCAAACCAACGCCCAGAAATTCGGGAATGCCCAGACTCCAGGGGATGATGACGCCGATGGCCGCGCCGGAGATGCCGAGGACAAAAAATAGATAACGGCTGAGTTTGTCGGCAATGAGCCCGAGCCATTTGAGCGCATAGTAAAATATGCTGAAAAATAGGGCGAAATAAGCCAGAAATCCCAAAATCCCCGTATTAACCAGGCTATCGAATGTTTCGTTGTGGGAACGATCGGGAGACGCGTTTCGATGCTCTAATTCGCCCAGTTCGGGACGGTAAAAACGATTATAGGCGACCCACATTGACTCGGGACCGTATCCGATCAGGGGGCGGACCGGATTGAGTCGATCGGTGTGACCGTCGGGGAAAAGGAGAGGTTCGTGAGGGCGGAGCATCATATCCACCACGCCCTGCCAGATCAAAACGCGCACACGACCAGTGCCTTGCTCAAAATCCATCAATTGTGCCAGCCGCCCAACATAGGGAATGGAGCGAAAGCCGGGAAGAAACGTTGGGGAGAGGTTCAACAAGACGACAAGGACGGCGACAATGACCGATTGGGTGATGAAGCTCAACCAAAGCCATCGCCACCCTCTCCTGAGGAAGAGTGGGAGTAGATACAAGGCCATGGCTATCAGCAGGCTTGCCAACAGGATGATGGCGCCAAGCCAACCGGAAAGATAGCTGAATGCCAGGAATCCGCCGCCAACGACGAGTATGCCCAACAGCCCGATGCCAATACCTATGAGCAGCTCTCGGCTTTTGAGAGAGCGGGCGCCGCCTGCTTGCAATCTGAGACTCGTTAACGCCAGCAAACCGAACACATACAAGCCCATTGCTAGTCCGATCCAGGGGCCGCGGCTCTGTGTGAAGAGAATGGCCACCAACTGAATGACCAGCACAAAAAGCAAGGCTCCTGCGGTCAACGCGTCTGCCGTGGAGCCATCTTCATCCAGCAACATTTTGCGGGTGGCCGTCACCAACCGTTCGATGGTAAGGGGAATGGCCATGATCAAATAGGCGGCCAAAAAGATGGAATTGCCAAGGTTGGCGGCCACACGTTCGACGGTATCTCCTCCCCAGGGAAGGGGGTCTAGCTGATAATGTTGGATGATGCCATAAAGCGCGATGGGCAGGCTTACCAAAATGATCGTATATTGCAACCGTCGCCATTGTGCCTCTTTTCGCAGCGTGGTTAGCGTTGCAAAAAAGAGGATCATATAGCTGTACATGGTAAACGTGCCCTGCAGACGTTGATAAGACCCCCAGAAGCTCTGCCTGGGTACGATCGAGAGTAAGGTGCTGAGCAAATAGGCCGCGGCCAACGCCAGCACAGGCCAAACCAAAGGCTGTTTCCACCAGCGAATGGGTTCTTCTCCTTCCTCGACTTTTCCTCGCTCAAACAATTTGATGACGAGCGCGACGAGGGCGAAAAGCGAGACGGTTCGCACCAGGCTGATCTTATCGGGCTCGAAAACGCGTTGGGAATACACGTTAAAAAAGAGGGGGGCCAGAATCAGCGCCAGCAGCCAGGCGCTTTCCATCACAGCATCAGCAAATTTGGTCGTTTTTGTCGTCATAACAGTGTGTGAGGTCAGGGAGGGAGAAAAAAGATGGCCAATGGGTCCATGCTGGTATCAAGCCTCCAACGCGCCCAATACCAGTGGCAGCAGTTGCTTCTTTCGGGAAACGACGCCCTCAGCAATGAGTGTGCCATCCATCGCTCGGTTAAAGGGAAGCAATTCGAGCGCTGGAACGTCATTGGTGAGCAACAAGCGGCTGCCTCCAGAGACGACGTTGGTGACCATGAGCATGGCGAAATCCAGGTTTTTGCTATCTCGAAGTTTGATCATCGCTTCTTTGAGATCTTCTAAATACTTTTCAAGCTGTTGGAAACTGGTAACTTCGACCTGAGAGATGCCGAAGCGTTTTCCCGCGGCTTCATATTGCTTGAAGTCGGCATGAACGATTTCATCGGGGCTGCGCGAGGATAACCCCGCACCCGCGTGAAGGATGGCTTGGGCGTAAGAGTCGAAATCTTCCCCTGCCAGCGGAGACCCACCAATAAACGCCCAGCGGCTCAGGCGCTTGGCCGCGCGTTGGTCTCTCTCCGTCGTGGTGGGGGATGTCAGGGCCAGGGTGTCCGAGATCAGCCCGGCCAGCAGCAGTCCGGCCAGATCTGGTGGGGCGCTCAGTCCAGCGTCATCGATCCTTTCAGAGACTAGCGTGCTGGTGCTACCTACTGGATCGACGGTGAATTTGATGGGAATGCGCGTGGCTGCGTTGCCCAGTCGATGGTGATCTAAGATCTCCACCAGATCCGCTTCGTCTAGAGAGCCTAAGGCCTGCTCCGGCTCATTATGATCGACCAAAATCACTTTGATTCTGGGTGGATGCAAGGCTTCTCGCTGTCGACAAACCCCCACATAGCTTCCATGTTTATCCACCACCCAGAATGCTGTCCGCTCTTCTCTGAGGATGCGGGGCAAGACATCCTTGATGCGGGTGCTGGCCTGAAATTTGGGAACGCCTGTATCACAGGCTTCACGCACTGGCTGTTCCAGGAGTTCCGAGATGCGCATTTCCGCTTTGCGGGCGTGTGGGCCAATAAGTTCCCCTAACCAGTTGAACAAGCTCAGGCCGGTCACCAGTCCATAGGGCGTGCCATCGGGATTGATGACTGGGGCGACGCCGCCTGTACGGGCGGCGATACTCCACGCCTCACGCAAGGGTTCATCGGGTGTTGTGGTGTTGAATCGATGTGCGATGTTTTCGAACCGAGGCGATGCATCTGTCAGCAGCAGTGGGGGATCAAGGTGGAGCCGTTGTAGCACCCACGTGGTTTGGGGGTTGAGTTGTCCCGCACGTGCTGGAACGATCTCCACGCCTTCCATGGTTTCTCCTAGGAACCAGGCATATCCCATGGCCGAGGCGATTGAGTCGGTGTCGGGATTTCGATGTCCGATCACATAGATGATGTTTTCTTTTCGTGCCATCGATGTTTTGCGGGGATTTAGCTGAGAAATGGGAGAGAGTCACGAAATGTGCATTCGGAGGAGATGCATGTCGGATGGAAGCCTGGGCTTTTCATGATCGTGAAGATGATGATGTCTGGATTGGGAGCATCCGCGATCATCGTTTCTCGTCCCGCAGGATTGAAAAGCCGCAATTGACCATTTTCAGTTGGATGACTCCGAATTTAGTTATAGCATACACCAATTTTCGCCAGAACAGAACCCACGCGTTGGCTTTTTTAAGCCAGCGTCCCCAATGCGTTCATGACGGTATCCAGATCTTTGTCGCCGCGGCCAGAGAGGTTGATGAGAATGATGCTCTCTTTGGGCATGGTGGGAGCCAGTTGCAGTACGTGGCCAATGGCATGGGCGCTTTCTAATGCTGGAATGATTCCCTCTAGGTGAGCTAAAAGTTGAAACCCTTCCAGAGCTTGTTCATCAGTGCAGTAGGTGTATTCCGCCCGGCCTATGTCTCGCAGCCAGGCGTGTTCTGGGCCCACAGAGGCATAGTCGAGGCCGGCGCTGATGCTGTGGGTGAGTGCGATTTGGCCATGCTTGTCTTGCATGACGTAAGACTTAACGCCTTGCAAGACGCCTACGCGCGAGATGGAAGGGTCCGCGAATCGGGCCGCGTGTTTTCCTGTTTCGATCCCCATTCCGCCCGCTTCGACGCCGATCAACCGGACGCTATCATCATCCAGGAAGGGATGGAAGATGCCGATGGCATTGGAGCCACCCCCTACACAGGCCACGATGGCGTCGGGAAGGCGTCCGGTCTGGGCCAACATCTGTTCTCTGGCTTCCAGCCCAATGACGCGCTGGAAGTCGCGGACAATCATGGGGTATGGATGTGGACCCAGCGCGGATCCAAGGAGGTAGTGGGTGGTTTCCACGTTGGTGACCCAATCGCGTATGGCTTCATTGATGGCGTCTTTCAGTGTTTTGCTGCCGCTATCCACCCCTCGGACTTCCGCTCCCAGCAGTTTCATGCGAAAGACGTTAGGGCGTTGACGGGTCATGTCGACGGTGCCCATGTAAATGACGCACTCGATCCCAAGAAGGGCTGCTGCTGTGGCCGTGGCCACGCCATGTTGGCCTGCGCCCGTTTCGGCAACAATGCGTTGTTTTCCCATCCGCTTAACCAGCAAGGCTTGCCCCAATGCGTTGTTGATTTTATGCGCGCCAGAGTGGGCCAGGTCTTCCCGTTTCAGGTAGATCTGCGCGCCGCCCAGGTGTTCGCTGAGGCGGCGCGCATAGGTGATCGGGGTTGGTCGTCCCACATAGGTGCGGAAGAGTTCATCCAATTCAGCCCAGAAGAGGGGATCCTTTTTTGCAGCAGCATAGGCGCTTTCGAGTTCGGCCAGCGCGGGCATGAGCGTTTCGGGGACAAACTTTCCCCCGTAGGGGCCGAAGCGCCCGCGAGCGTTGGGAAGGGGATAATCTTGGGGGCTTAAGTTTTTTGCAGGCATGGGGACGATTCCTGTCCAAGGGGTGGTGTCCCCCGGATGGGGGTTAACGGATGATGAGCGGCATCCAGAATCGTTCGGCCAGGACGTAATGCCCGAAGTCAAAGGTATAGGTCTGGTTGGGGGTGACAGGTAATAGAATGGTATCCGTTGGATGGGCTTTCGTCCAGCCAACCGGTTGGATTTCTTTCAGAAGATAGGTGCCTGGAGGGATGTTGATGAATTGGTAGTTGCCGCGTTGGTCTGTGACCGCGATCTGCACATCGCCCGTATCTTGATTTTCCAATCGCAATTGTACATCAGGAATGCCAGGATTGTAATCTGGGCTTCCGGTGGACAGGCGATCGTGGTAGACGGTGCCCTGGATCACGCCGGTGTCGGGGATGGGTGTGGGGG
>WFTO01000021.1 GCA_015485435.1 Anaerolineae bacterium
GGCAAGATTTTTGCCAAAACTGTCCGCACACTGAACCAACTTTTGCGTGCCATTCGAATCATTAATGATGGCGCTCAAATTATCAAGGCACTCTTTAGGGATCGTCGATCTGTTATCGTATTTTTGCCTTGAGTGTTTTTGTTGACCTTTAGTGCTCATTATCGCCTCCATTGTGAGATAGTGAATGAAAATAAGGGGTTATCGCCTCAACAGCTCCGCCCAACGGGCGGCCAGGCCCATCCAGGCCATGCTACGAAAATCATCGTCGTGCAACGCGTCCGCCAGTTTCTCGATGTCGGCAATTTTCGAACGTTTCAGCAGATAGTAGCCTCGCCACATCCAGGGGCCCCACAGGGGTTGGGGCTTGCCATGCAAGGTTTCATCCTCGCCCAGCTCCCGGCGGCGTCGCTCCGCGGCCTCATACTGGGCGTAAAGACGGGAGAGGTTGCGGATTAGAGACTTGGGAGCGCCTTTTTCCACCAGATCGTTGAGAAGCATGGTCAGGCCGACGACCGTTTTCATGCTTTTTTCGTCTGAAAGGCCAAATCGCTCCCAAGGCTGCACCTGCCCCAGGAAGCTGATGGCGTCCTTGGCGTTTGAGCCTTGGCGAAAGGCTTTGGCTGCGTGTTCCGCTTCGCCCGCGTCGCGCGCGGCCTGGGCCAGGGGGAATTTGCTTCCCACCAGCACGATGCCCGCGCTGGCCGTGATTGCCGGGTGGTGCGCTGTGTAACGCTCCAGGTCCGCCCGAACCAACCGGGCGAAATCCACCACGGCATCCCAGGAACCGACGAAGAACAAGTCGTCGCCGCCAGAGTAAATGGAATAAAGCCGGTCGGTCCAGCCATCTGGACGGGCGGGATGTTGCTCATTTTTGGCAAGGGCTTCCACCCAACCCTCGAAGAACAGGCTGATGGCGAAGCTGAGCCCGGCCACCCGGGAAAGCGTCGCCCGCTCCAGGCCCTCGGAAAAGAGCCTGCCCAGGTTGTCCACGTCCATGCGCAGCACGCCCAGGCGCTTGACGCCGGTGGACTGCCAGGTCAGCACCTCGAAAGGCTTGACGCTGTCTGCGCGAGGCAATTCGCTCAAGCCTGCTTGACGGGCCTGGTCGATTTCCTTTTGGGTAATGGTGGGCGTGACATTAACCAGGAATCGGCGACCTATCGCCAGTTTCGGCCCGGGATAAAGTTCGTCAAGGGCTTCGTCTTTGATGGCAAGCAGGGTCACGAGACTAGAAGTCGCGGGTGTGTCTTGCAAATCATTAAGTAAGTGCGCCTTCATGCCGAACTGGCGAAGGACGACATGGTAGGGGGCTGGCGGCTCATTCCAGTCGATGGCCGCTGGTGTGGTATTGGGTAGATGCTCGATGGCCAGGAAGCGGGCGGAGCGTAGTTCATTGCCCAACTCCTCGAAGGAACGACAAACCGGACATTTGCGCACTTCATCGATTTCCCCGGTTTCGGGATGCTCCCGGCCGCAGACCTGGCATTGTTTATCCTCATTGCCGCCATGGCCCATAGGCTCGAACAACCACGTCAGCGCGACATCATCCAATTCCGCAAACCGGCGGCGCTTGATGCGCTGCTGCACATCCGCCCGCTCACCCCATCGGTCGCTCAGACTGCCGAAGAAATCGCGGATATGAAGGGGTACGCCCGCCAGGGCTACATACAACGCCCCCCGATGATGCCGGAGCAGGATGCGGCTGATGTCCCGCTGGATGGTTTGAAGCCGATCCTCGTCCGACGCTCGGGCCAGGATGAAGAAGTTGCCGCCGCCCTGATAGATAAGATTGGTGATGGGCAGGTGTAGGCGGCGTAGCACGTAACGGGCGATGGCTTCGGTCAGCAGTTGCAGGTAAAAGGAGCGGCCCCGCAGGGCGCTGGTGGCGCGGCGGGTATTGATGGTGTAAATGAAGTCTTGCACACCACTGATATCGCCGCCCACTAGGAGAGCCACCTTCTCGTCGGATTGATTGAGGGAGGAATTCAGCAGCTTTGTGATGTCCTCCTCACTGAGCTTTGCCAGCACGGCGGCCAGGGCCGCTGTCATGCGGCTGTGATCGTAGAGGCTGATATCGGGCCGCGTGCCCCAATAGGCCGAAGGCACAGACCAGAGATACCGCTGCATCAAGAGCTGCAAGGATTCCAGATACACGGGCAGATTCCCGTCCGAGGCGTGGGCGTCTCGCAGCGCTTCGATGTCGCGACGAAAATCCTGCCAAAGCGTTTGATAGGCGCTGTCTGCGTCGGCGGAGCTCATCGGTTCGCCAGGAAACAAGCTGCTTTCATCTAGCGACAGCGGCTTCAACGGCAGAAACGCCTTTTTCAAGAAGTTATCATCCAGAGGGCGCCCGTCCAGCGAAACCGAAGAGAATACGGACAACTGCTGTCTGGAGGCTTTGGGCAACTTGACATCGGGATCGTCATCCCGCTCGCCCGCGGCCAGCCAGTCCGCCAGTTGCACGATACGTTCTTGGGGATTTTGGGGATCGTGATGGTTTCCCGCTAAACCGCGCACCCTCGCTCGCCAGGCTTTCGGCACAAACTGGCTGACGAAAGCATCGGAAAGCATGGCGTGTTTGTATTTGAAATCGATCTGGGCGTCGTCGTTCCAAAGTATGATGCCGCTTTCGTGAGCCCGAAGCATAAATTTGCCTATGTCATGCAACAGCCCGCCCAGGGCGAGTTCATCAACGCGCATGTCTTGCATACAAAGCCTCCCGTGAATGTGTGCGACTTTCAGCCGCTGCAATCATGATCTTTCTCCATTGTATCGGATGCATCCGTCGCCGTCATCGGCAAAGATGCGCAAAGGGTTCCGTAAAACCGCGGAGGGAAATTGCCGCGCCCTGTGTTACACTAACATTGACAGACACTTCTCGAATTTATTGCGAATGAAATGATACGTCAACCGCTCGCCTTCGGGCAGGTTCCACGCGTTGTGGCATTCGTCGAGGATCACCGATTTATGACTGTCCACCGTCCGCACCGAAATGCCCAACGTCCGCGCCGCTTCCTCTCGATCCATGCCCTGGGCGAATGCTCGCAACACATCCCGCTGCCTCTCCGTCAGACGATCCCACACCTCCCGACACTTCATCCGTTCCGCGTCATCCAACCATCGCGTCTGCGAAGCCAACACATCCTCTGGAGAAAGCGCAGCCAATGCCCGGATTGCGGGAAAATAACTTCCAAGCGGTGCAATCGGCGCTTCCAACAACGTTACCCCCGCTTCTTCGGTCGCATGCAACATCGCGCCAAAGCGTGACTGCCTTTGCAACGCGTCGGGCGTGTAAATATGCCAGATATGATCCCCGGGCTCCAACTGCAACATGGCCGCGGACACGGCCAATAGCGCCATCATCCGCCGTCCTCCTGTAAGAAGTAAATGCAATTGAACGCCCTCCTCCTTCAAACCACGAATCAGTTCATAAATCGCTCGCCATACCACGGCCACGGCTCGCTCATCCCGAATATCGAACAACATACTCTTTCCATCATAAATGGGCGCTGGACGTAGATGACATCGCTCACCGGCATACCTATCTCCCGGAAAAGCCTCGCCCAAACGTCGTAATGCCCGCAAATAATCGGGACTTCCCAAATGCACCACGACCACTTCCTCCACTCGTATTCCCCGGTCTAACAACGCATCCAAAGCAAATGTGACGATCTGGGGCTGTCGTCCCAAAGTGGCAACTAAGACACTGCGTCTTTTCATTATGTTTCCAGGGTAATGGTTGATAGTTATGAACCTTTTCCCGGCAGTCCTGATAGCCGGCCCGCCACATGCTGGCAAGTCGGTGATGGCCTATCACTTTAGCACATATCTTAAGAAAACAAAAACCCCTTTCATCCTGCTTCGAACCACACCCGATGGCGAAGGGGATTGGTTTTTGGAGTCAGAGCAAGACGTTGGTATCGCCCTACGTCAAAAGGGGAAGTTTTCCCCCCAACTCATTGCTCGCGCCGAAAGAGCTATCCATCATCGCCATCTCCCCATGCTTGTGGATATCGGAGGCAGACCCCAGGGGACACAATTTCGCATCCTTCGAGCATGCACCCACGTCATCCTCCTTTACCGCACTCAGACTGAACGCCAGCAATGGCAAGCCTGGCTCGAAACAACGGGGCTCATTCCCATCGCCTATCTGCAATCCGATCTCTATGGCGAAGACGCAATCTGGTCTCAGGATGGCGTCATCGAAGGCGTCATCAGTGGATTAGATCGTCGCCAACCCCGATTGGGAAAAACTTTCCACCTGGTCGCGGAACGGCTTGCGGGCATTTTCGATTATCCCCCCCAACACATCCTGGCCCGACACCTCAGCGCCGCGCCTAAGAATGCAGAGACGGTGGTCATCGACACCCTCGCTCAAACCATAGGCGTCCCACAGGATCATCGAGGCTATTGGTGGCATCCTCAACAGATTTCCCTGGCGCTGGATTGGCTGCCCGAGGGATCGCCCATCGCCCTGTATGGCCGCGGCCCTGTTTGGCTCTATGCGGCCATCGCTATTGCCGCCCTGCCTCATCAATTTTATCTATTTGATGCTCGCCATTTTGGCTGGATGCTTCCGCCCCCTGTCGTGATGAACGAATCCCATAAGCATCCTGACCTGGCATTCGAAGTCAAAAAAGATGAGCTGGGTCTCCGCCTGAACATCCACGCCATCTCCCGCTTCCTACATCCAGATCCCATCCTTTTGCCTCTGCTTCCTCCCGCTTCTGCTCTCATTCTGGACGGAAAAGCACCCGCGTGGGTTTATGCCGCTTTAGGTCGCGCCCTTGCTCCCCACTACGACCATCTCCGCGTCTACGATCCCCGATTCCAACAACCTGTCCTCATCCACGGCCCTGGCTTGGCTAATGCCGGGTCCCTTTAGCCTCCCGGCTTCCGCTTCAGCACATAATACGTCCCCTTCTTCACACCAATCTTCAGCAAAATCCCCTTCTCCACCAAGTCAACCAGGTCCAGACGCAAGGTCTCCGCGCTCACATTAGGGCAGAGTTGACGATAATCCCGATTCGTGATGCGCCCATGCTCCTGCAACCACTGCAACGCCTTCATCTGCCGCTCGTTCATGTCTGTCTCCCACTGGGGCATGGGATGGTGCTCTCCCACCTCATGGCCTTTGCGCAAGACCACCGTAAAGCTGTGAGGCGTGGCCTTAAATTCCGGCGCAGGATGTCCTGCGGCCACCATGGCCTCGATCATCTTGTCTACTCCCAAACCCAACTCCTCGATGTAGCCCCACTGCAACAGACCATTGACAATGCGAGGATTGCGGCTGAAATGCTCATCCACGATGTTTTTCAGGGTGATGTAGCCGGGCAGCCCACCGGGCGAGGTGATTTCAATCCGATCCTTGAACATCAGCACTTCAATCCGGCGCCCCATAATGCGATAATCGCGATGTGCGACGGCATTGACCAGGGCCTCACGCACCGCGATCATGGGATATTCGGTTTCCTCCTCGCGCTTCAGTCCCCGAACAACTGCCTTCTTGTCCATGCTTTCCCACACCACCTGCCAGGTACGCTCGATCATGCGCGCCAAGGGGCCGCCGATATCCACGCGTCGTCCGTAGCCGATGGCGCCTCGCTCACTGTGACGATCCGTTCCCGGAAACTTTACAAAGGTAAGCCCGGCTTGCGGCAAAAAGGACTGGGGCTCCTTACCGAAAAGTAACATGCCGCTGACCGTGGCCCGCCCCCGTTCGGTAAGAGCGCCGATCTGCTTAAGCAGACTTTCGATGGGACCGACAAAGCCAGTGGGCTGTCGGCGCTGACGATGCTCCACGTATTCAGCAATCACCTCCTCGTCGAAGTCCGTCATGGAAGAACCGGGGACTTCTTCGAGCTCAAACGCGCCTGTGGCTCGTCCCACCGCAGCCAGGGTCAACTCCTGCCCAGTGAGCGTGCGATTTTCAGTCCCGCGACGGGACAGCACCCGACCATCGGGCAAGGTGTGCAGTTCAGGACTACGGGGGACGTGGAATACCAACACCGAGCCCTGCGGCAATTCATAGGTTTCCGCCTCAACCTGCAGGGGCGGCCGCACTTGAGTCACTGCCAGCGTCGCGATATCCTCCGCATCCTCCGCCTGCAAACCCCGAGTCACCCGCCCCTGGGCGTCCGCACCCACCACGATGTCACCGCCTTCGGTGTTTGCAAAGGCGACGATCGTTTCCAACACCTGGTCGGGGTCCAGGTCAGAAAAGAATGCCAGCTGCAATCCGGGCTTGCGGGTAAAAAGATAGGATAGGGACACGGTTAATGGATCGAGATTCAATATTCAGTGAATGTTGGGGCGCGCCGCCACTAGCTACTTGCCACTTGCATCTTGCTCCTTCACCTGGATTTTTTCGATGCGAGCGGCGGAGACTAGGGCGTCACTGTCATCGAGCCGAACGCAACGCACGCCGCGCGTGGCCCGGCCAAGCACGCTGATGTCTTTCACCTTGGTTCGCATGGCAATGCCATTTCGGGTCATAAAGGCCACGTCATCCTGTTCTGAGACGATCATGGCGACGACAATAGGCCCGGTCTCATCCAGACGCTTATGGTCGGTAATCCAAACGCCCTGGGTGTAGCGGCCCTTGACGGGAATATCCTCTGGGCGAACGCGTTTACCCCAACCTCTTTCCGTCACGACCAGGAGATCGTGTTGTCCATCTTGAGCGGTCATGGCAGTAACCTCATCGCCGGGCAGCAAGCGAATGCCGCGCACGCCAGCGGCGGTGCGCCCCATGGCCCTGATGGCGCTTTCGTGGAAGCGTAACACTTTTCCGCCGCGAGTCACGATAACGATATCTTCATCACCATGCGTGACCTCCACACTCACCAGCTCATCGCCAGGTTGAATGTTGATGGCAAAAATACCGGAGGGACGGACACGAGCAAATTCGCTTAACGCCATGCGTTTGATGCGACCTTTACGGGTGCACAGGACGATGTATTCCGATTTCGCGAAATCCTGCACGGGAATGACCGCTTTCACGGTTTCATCGTTTTGCAGATTGAGGACATTGCTGACATGATAACCGCGAGCGGTTCGGCTTCCTTCGGGGATGTTAAATGCTCGTTCTGAGTACACACGTCCTTTGTTGGTGAAGAATAGCAGATGATCCAGCGTGCGGGCAAACAAGGAGCGGACGACCACATCTTCGGCTTTGGTAGCCACGCCTTTCACCCCTTTGCCGCCGCGCCCTTGCGCTCGAAAAACCCTGGCGTCAGTGCGTTTGATGTAGTTCCCCTGGGTGAGGGTAATAATGACGCCGCGCTGGGTGATGAGATCTTCGTCGGTGAATTCGCTTATCCCTTGTGGATCGATTTTGGTGCGACGTTCATCCGCGTAGGTCGCTTTCAGATAAAGGATATCCTCACGGATCAGTTTCAAGATCTCATGTGGATCTGCCAGAAGGCCGCGAAGATACGCTGCTTTTGCCGTCAGATCATTGTATTCATCTTCGATTTTCTGGCGCTCCAGCGCGGCGAGCCGCCGCAACGGCATATCGAGGATTGCCTGAGCCTGAATTTCCGAGAGACCAAATCGCTCCATCAGGGCCGAGCGGGCCTCATCGACGGTGCGGCTGCCCCGGATCGTGGCAATGACCTCATCCAAAAAGTCCAGCGCAATGCGCAGGCCTTCAAGGATATGAAGCCGCGCTTCCGCCTGGGCCAGCTCCCAGCGAGTGCGCCTGGTGAGAACCTCAAGCCGATGCTCGATGTAGACCATGAGCATCCGTTTCAATGGCAAGGTGTGAGGCTCTCCTTTGACCAGGGCCAGGTTGTTCACCCCGAATGTGGTCTGCAGCATAGTGTATTTGAAGAGCTTGTTCAGTTCTTTGCGAGGAACAGCGCCTTTTTTAAGTTCGATGACGATGCGCATGCCATTGCGATCCGATTCATCCCGCAGCCCCGAGATGCTATCCAGACGTCCTTCTCGCACCAAGGCGGCGATCCGCTCGATCAGAGTGGTCTTATTGACCTGGTAAGGGATCTCGGTAACGATAATGCGGAAGCGTCCGCCGCGCATCTCTTCGATTTCCGTCTTGGCCCGCACAATCACGCGGCCGCGGCCAGTGGCGTATGCGTTCTTGATGCCCTCTAACCCCATGATGATGCCACCTGTGGGGAAATCGGGCCCTTTGATGAACTGCATCAGATCGGGAAGCTGCACTTCCTGGATGTCATCCCAATGGTCGATCATGTAGACCAGTGCGTCGGCGACCTCGCCCAGGTTGTGGGGAGGGATGTTAGTAGCCATGCCCACGGCGATGCCACTGGCCCCGTTGAGGATGAGGTTGGGTAACTTTGCAGGCAGCACTTTGGGCTCTTGTAAAGATTCATCGAAATTAGGGGCCCAATCGACCGTGTCCTTTTCGATATCCACCAACAATTCACCCGCTATCTTCGAGAGTCTGGCCTCGGTATAGCGCATGGCCGCCGCGCTGTCGCCATCCACAGAACCAAAGTTGCCCTGGCCGTCTACCAGAGGATAACGCAGGCTAAAGTCCTGGGCCATGCGCACCATGGCGTCATACACGGCGCTATCGCCATGAGGATGGTATTTGCCCAGGACTTCGCCCACGATACGAGCGCTCTTCTTGTAAGGACGATTGTGATGCAGGCCCATGTCGTGCATCACATAAAGGATGCGGCGATGCACCGGTTTGAGTCCATCTCTGGCATCGGGCAAAGCTCGAGCCACGATGACGCTCATGGCGTAATCGAGATAGGAGGCCCGCATCTCTTGTTCAATGGGCGCAGGTTTGACGATCCGGGCCAGGCGAAAGCCATCAGCGCGAGAGCCGTCTTCGTTGAAGTTAGGGTCTTTTTGTGGTGTGGTTTCTGTCATAGGAGCAAAGCACGAAAGGGGGATGAGGAATCAGGACAGGCATTCGCAACAAGGCGCTTTTTCCACACCAGAACAAGTCTTTCGACTGGCCAGAAAAAGCAACGAACGCCGCGCCAAGAACGCTTTATTATACCATTTTTTCCTCTTTTCTCCCATCTTTGGAACACTTGGGCGGGCAAAAGCGCCCGAAGATGATACTATTGCAGAGGAGGCTTCCCCCATGTACAATCAATACCATCTACATCTAACTATCGTTCTCAATGATTTCAGCCCCCTAAGCTTATGTGCATAAAAGAAACCCACGCCGTGACCGGCGCATTTGGTTATACGGGAAAATACATTGCCGCGCAATTGCTGGCCCGCGGGCATCGGGTTATCACCCTCACCAATTCCTTACACAAACCCAACCCATTCGGTGAACACATTCAGGCGTTTCCCTTCAACAGGGATCGCCCCGAACGGTTGACAGAAACTTTACGCGGGGTTCGCGTGCTTTACAACACCTATTGGGTGCGCTTTAACCATCGAACGTTTTCCCATGCCCAGGCCGTGGAACACACCATGCGCTTGTTCCAAGCGGCAAAAAAAGCGGGGGTGGAACGGATCGTTCACGTCAGTATTACCAACCCTTCCCTCGACTCACCTTATGACTATTTTCGTGGAAAGGCGATCCTTGAAAAAGCGCTTCAAGAAAGCAACCTTTCCTACGCGATCCTGCGTCCCACCGTCATTTTTGGCAAGGAGGACATCTTAATCAACAATATTGCCTGGGCAATCAGAACCCTGCCTGTGATGGGCGTCTTCGGCGACGGATCTTATCGCCTGCAACCTATTTATGTCGAGGACTTCGCTGAACTCGCGGTCATCCACGGTTCCTCGACTGAAAACATCATCCTCAACGCCATTGGGCCAGAAACATTCACCTACAAAGAGCTTGTGCGGACCATCGCAGCTGCTATTGGGAAGCCGCGCCCGATTATGCATGTGCCGCCCAGGCTTGGCTATGTGGCTGGCTGGCTCATTGGCAAATGGGTGGGGGATGTGTTCATCACATGGGAGGAAATTCGTGCGCTGATGGATGACCTGCTTTTTGTGGATGCACCACCCGCGGGCCGTACCAGACTCTCGGACTGGGTCCATGCGCATGCCGATGTGCTGGGGAATCATTATGCCAGCGAACTGGCGCGCAGAAAACGCAGCGGCGCGCCCGGTTGATCCAGCATCCTACTCTTGCTGAAGCCCGGCCTCGCACCTCCAGGGATTCCTTTTGCCTGGCTCGCCCTCCATGGCAAACTAAGAGGCCTTCAATTGCTCAACCAATTGAACGTAATACTCCATGGCCTCTTCAGAAGGCATGCCTTTCAGCTTTTTCCAGGCATCATATTTCGCTCGACCTGCAAAATCAGTAAAACCAGGGCGCCTGCCCTGGACATCGCCGCTGGTGGCTTGCTTGTAATAAGCATAAAGCTGGAGTAACGCTTCGTTATTGGGTCGGGTGGATAGGCTGAGGACATCTTTGGCCGCCTTTTCGAATCGCACCCTTAAATCATCGGTCATGCGTGTACCTGCCAATTCATTTTGAACATGAGGGGTAGAAAAACTTAGCTTAGCGTATCTCATGTGGTTCGTCAAGTGGTTTCGAGATACACCCCGACCGGAGGAAGCTTCGCTAAATTTTCTTCAGTGTTTTCAAGGCATACACCAATCGCTTCGCCTTCTGTGGAACAACGCTTTGATTTGGGCGCTCTCTGCCTACGACATGGCTCCAAGACCACGCCAATGCTGAGCTCCATGCCATCTTGCCCAAACGAGCCGCGAAAGGCATAATCACATTAACCACTCAAATCTATGACCATAGCTTCGTTACTCGAGTCATCGACCATGAAATCAAATCAGGATCCCAAATTTGCTCTCTTCGCATCCCGCATGCGCGCCGAGGGGCTTCCCGAACTTTTCATTCGCACGTTCGAATATTATTACACCCAGCTTGTCGCCGGTGAAACAGGCGTCATCCCCGAAGAGGATATCGAACCGGTCAAAGACCTGCCCGACGCCGAAAAACTGTCCGCCCAGCATGCTGAGATTGGGAAGACGCACCGTGACAAGATCGTCTTTATTAAACTCAATGGTGGATTAGGCACCAGTATGGGTTTGCGCAAAGCCAAGTCTTTGCTTCCGGTAAAGAATGGGTTGACCTTTCTTGATATAATCGCAAGACATGTGCTGTATCATAACGTTCGTCTCCTTTTGATGAACAGTTTCAATACCCGTGAGGATTCTCTACGCCTACTTCAACGTTATCCCGAGCTTGGAAACGACATCCCGCTGGATTTTTTGCAGCACAAAGCCCCGAAGATTCGTCAGGACACCCTTGAACCCGTATCTTGGCCCGAAAATCCGGCGCTAGAATGGGCGCCGCCCGGACATGGCGACATTTACACCGCGTTGGTGACCAGCGGCATGCTACAAACACTGCTCGACCACGGTTATGAATATGCCTTTGTATCCAATTCTGATAATCTGGGCGCTGCGCTGGATGATGCCATCTTCGGCTATTTTATCGAGGGCAAGTTCCCCTTTATGATGGAAGTTACTGAACGCTCGGAGGCTGACCGTAAAGGTGGACACTTGGCCCGACGCAAGTCCGACGGACAATTCATTTTACGAGAAACCGCACAATGTCGCCCCGAGGATGTCTCAGCATTCCAAGATGTTTCCCGGCACCGTTACTTCAACACAAACAACCTCTGGTACCATCTGCCATCCATACAACAAATGCTGCAAGAGCGGGGAGGCATCTTGGGGTTGCCCATGATCGTCAACAAAAAAACAGTGGACCCACGCGACCCCAACTCCACGCCTGTCTACCAGCTGGAAACCGCCATGGGTTCCGCCATTGCCGTATTCCCGGGATCCCAGGCCCTGCGCGTTCCACGAAGTCGATTCTCTCCGGTAAAAACCACCAATGAACTCCTGGCAGTGCGTTCAGACGCCTTCTTGCTGACCGATGACTATCGAGTCATGCTTCATCCAGAACGCCAGGGCAAGGCAGTGGCCGTGGACCTGGATCCCCGTTATTATAAGCTTATCGATGAATTCGATAAGCGCTTCCCCGATGGTCCGCCATCCCTGTTGCATTGCGATAAATTGATCGTCCGCGGGGATGTCATCTTCAAAGGCCATGTCGTTCTTCATGGCGAGGTGGAGATCATCAACGAGGATCCCGATCCTTACCTCTTTGACGAAGAACAAGCCGCACTCTATTTAGGCCACGATCACCATCACGATCATGATCATGGACGATTTTTAGACGTATAACTTCTGGCCGGGATTGCCTTGCACAATCGAAAGGCCTGCTTCGTCACACATGCATCGAAGCAGGCCAGTTTGTGTCTCATGTTGTCGTCCAACTAACGCAATCCTTGTTTCGAAAGTTCCAGCACCTGGGCGGCATTTTCATGGGTAATCAGGCTGGGGCCCGTTAGGATAATCTTTGTCGCGGGTTTGCTGAGGTTGAGCTTGTATTGCGTGAGATACATGACGGGCAGGTAGCCTTGCATGTAAGGCTGCTGATCCACGAGGAATAACATCTCACCCGATTGCACTGCCTCCAACATTTCGGGGGAAAGATCGAAGGCGGCGAGTTTCACACGACCGAGATGCCCCGAATCGCGCACTATGGCCAGGGCCGGCTCGCCAACGCTGGGCCCGAGCGCCAACAGGGCGTCGACATCGGGCGACTGAGCCAACGCATCAGCGATCTGTTGTTGCGCTTGATCAGGATCGGTGGCATCGACTACCAGGTTCGCGCTCTCGACGCCCGCGGCATTAAGCGCATCGGCAAAGCCCTGACATCGCACCTCGAGCGCCGTATTGCCCGCCTCTTGAATCAGACAGAGCCCTTTGGTAACGCCATGTTTTACCATCTCCTCGCCAGCCGCACGGCCTGCCGTATATTCTGTCTGACCGACATGGGCCAAAACGCCCAGTTGCTCGGCAACGCCGCTGCCAGAGTTGATCGAAATCACAGGAACGCCCGCTTGAATGACTTCCTCGATGGGCGCACGTAACACCTCGGCGTCAGGAATGGAGACGATGAGTCCATCAGGGTTCATCTCCATGGCATCGCGAATCATCTGCGCCATGGCTTGCACATCAAAGCTCTGAGGCGCCTGATAGTCGACGGTCACCCGCATATCCTTGGCGGCATGATCCACACCGCTTTTCACAACCGCCCAAAACTTACTGGTTTCAGGACTTCCATGAGTTATAACAATGAAGCGCCATGGTTGCTGTGATTCACCTAGCATCAATGCTTCATCGCCGCACACGCCATCCTGACCATGACTGTCATCCGCAGATGAAGCCATGTCGGTGGAGACGTTCTCGGGCATAGTAACGGACTGATTGTCGCTACAGGCGCTCAATATCAATGCAACGACGATCAGCAAAAGTGAAAGAAGCCAAAAGATTTTACGCATACGACATCGTTCCTTTCTTCGATGGAAAGTGTGAAATGTTTTTTGTGTCAGCGCCAGAGATGCATGGACGCTGTAACCGTTTACGTCTCACCTGGATCTATCTCCTCCACCTGGGGCATAAATGGACGGATATTGATGGCAAGGCGATGCGCTTCCGCAGGGTCTCGCCAGATGAGGCCGCGAATCTGGACCGCTGACACGCCCATTTCCAGGCAAAGCAATGCATCATCCAGTGTGTAAATGCCGCCAGCAGCGATCAACGGCGCATCAAGGTCCAGATCGGCCAAGCGACGCAATGCGCGCACGGTGTAAGGAAAAACCGCTGGCCCGCCCATGGGGCCTTCAATGAACCCCTGCCGCACGGGATAGGCTCCAGGAGGTGGCGCGCCCACAATGAGGGCATCGGCGCCGGCGATAAGGACGGTTTTCGCCAGATAGGCGGCTCGGGTCACGGGTAGCTGGGCGAGAATAGGGAGAGGGGTAGCCCGTCTTACCGCCGCAATAAACGCCGCGGCTTCACTCAAATTCACATCCTCCGAAATCGGCAACGCTACACCAGCGATCACATCCTCCAGGGGCTCTAAGTGCGCTGCCATCCAGGCCCGATCGCCGGGCTCGCCACCGACCAGCGACAGGATTACAGGTGTCGATAGCCGCCGCCATGTAGTGCGATGTCGATCGATTACGCGACGAAAGCCTGGGTTATGGCCGCCGGTATTCAACAAGAATCCTCCGGGCGTTTCCACCAGGCGAGGTTGGGCTGCGCCCACGCGTGGCGAAGCGGAAATGGGCGCTGTGATGATGGCGCCAAAATCCTGGGCGTGCAGCCCGGGCGGCCACACATCCCCAAAGCCAACCACACCGCTTCCCGCAATCAGGGGAGATTGGATATCCAGGCCAAGTTTGTTGTGGGGAGCGAGGTTCAACATAATGAGCAATCGTCAGGAGCGAAACACGTCCACCATATCAAACACAGGACCGCGAAGGCACACGCGACGTCGCCCCCCTGCGACATCGGCGACGCAAGACTGGCAGGCCCCATATCCACAAAAAAATTCGGTGGCAACGAGGACTTGGGCATAACCTCGGGTGAGTATAGTCCGTGTGGATTCAATGGTGTATCGCAACTGCTGATAGAATGCCATGGGACCTGCGGCAACGACAGCATCTGCCCATCGCAGCAAGGAAGGCAACGCAGGTGTCAAATCTCCTTTGTCCCCAACACTGCCATCTCGGGTGGCTACATGATATTCCACCGATAACGGCAGATCGCGCGCGGGGATGATTTGGCGTCTGGTGGTGGCCTCCACCGCGAGGGTCACAGCCAATCCTCGATCCGAAGCCGCGTTGACAAAGGGCAACAACCACCAACTCGATTCGCCTCGACCTACGCATAGGATGCGTTGGGCCTGTGTCGGCATGGTGAATCCCGCGCCTATGGGCCCCAAACAATCAAGTTCTGTGCCTTCTGGTGCCATCCGCAGCCAGGCCCGGCCCCGATCCGCGTCCGGCGGCACACGGATCACAAACGCATCCGATTCCAAGGAAATGGGATAAAAGGTGCGGCGCAGGAAGGGATCATGACCCCAACCAACTTTGATCAATACCGGCTGCCCAGGCTGCAACCGCTCTGCCATCGAGGAAGACGCCACCCGCAAAAATTGCACGGCTCCTTGCAATTCACGGGCCTGCAGTTTCGCCTTCACCTGGACCATGAATGCAATCCCTCACTTACCCCTGGCAATGGCCTCCAGGCCATCGATATCCAACAAAATGGTCTTGCCTTTGTAGCTTTTGATGAAGCCTTCGCGGCGAAAGCGACTCATGACTCGGATCGCGGTTTCAACCGTCGTGCCGGTCATTTCGGCGATATCCTGGCGGGTTAAGTGAATATCGATCATGATGCCATGGCCATCTGGTGCAGGAACGCCGCCCAGATCTTTCAAGCGCAACAATGCCCTGGCAATGCGTTGTTCCACGCGATCGACTGCGAGGCTACGCACCAATTCATTGCAGACCCGCAACCGGCGATTCAATTCCAATATCACCTGAAAAGACACCTCAGGAAACCGTTGGATGATGGTCATCAAGTCATTACGGGCAATGGTGACTACAGCGGTTTCTTCCAGAGTAATCGCAGACATGGAATAGGGACGGCCATCAAAAATGGCCATCTCACCGATCAATTGTCCGGGCCCAAGCACCGTCACCACCACATCTCGTCCCTGACTGGTATGACGAACCAGCTTCACCCGCCCACTCCAAATGATGTACAGAGCCTCAGGTGGATCTCCCTGAAAAAACAAGTAAGCGTCTGGCGGATAACTGTGCCCATGTAAAAATTGCACAACATCTTGCCAGTCTTCATCGGAAAGGGATTTGAATAAAGGCGTCGTACGCACCGCCTTCATCATCTCCAGCTTCATTTGCGCCAAACGGGAATTGATTTGCGTAGATGAACTTTTCTTCATTGCTGAATCTGTCGAAGTCGATACATATTCCTCAATCACAAGTCTGTGAATGTTATCTCCCACCCATTCTATCACAAATTCGTTCATGCGGCTATATGTTTCTCTCCTCAATCCACGCCCTCTATCACCTCTCCCCCCAGAAATCGTGTCCTGCTGATGCCCCAAGTAGAAAGGCGGTCCGTTTGTACAATTTGTTCATCGTGGATATACTTGCTGCCATGGAGCACCGATATCGCAAGACATTGCCTGGGGAAGCGCTCGCAGATCAAACAAAAACCGTGAAGGGCGTCCGACCTCTCCGTTTCTGGCCCATGGGCTTGATTCTCATGACGGCAGCGGCTTTTCGCTGGTATCGACCCGGATTGGTGGAATTCAAGTATGATGAAGCCCATATTTTTGGCATGGCGCGAGGCATTGCCAGCGGTGGATTTTGGCCTGTGTTAAGTGGCGGCACAAGCATCGGGCTCCCTCGTTCCGCGCTCGACGCCTACATATTGGCTCTACCTATGACCCTGGCGGGACACTCCCCGCAGGTTGTCATCATTTGGTTGGGGATGCTGGGAGTGCTCGCTGTGGCATTGAGCTATGAGCTGGGACGTCTTCTTGCTGGCCGCACAGTGGGATGGCTGACCGCATTATACATGGCGCTCAATCCCTGGCTCATTTTCTATGACCGCAAGTTATGGGCCCACATTCAGGTGCTCTTCAGCGTGTTGCTGTGCCTTTTGGCCTGGCAGGTCATCCGAAGAGAAAGCTCTCGCGCCCGGTTTTGGTTTCCTATCATAGCCGCCTTACAGTTACTAACCCATGTTTTGGCGTTGGTGCAACTCTTCAGCTGGATAGGAGGGGTTCTGGCAGCTCCCCGCCGTTGGTGGCGAAAAAGTGCGCTGCTGGGGGGTGCGATCGGATTGGTGCTGATACTGCCTTATGGTTGGGCGTTGGCGCGATGGTGGTTAGGAAAGACAGCTTCGCAGACGCCAATGCCGCAAACATCACTCACGTTGCCTACTGCATCCGATCTCATCGCCCGCTGGAAGCTGGGTTGGGTGTTGTTCGGCGGCGACCGTATCTTCGAACTGACTGGCTCGGGGGCGCGCGTCACCGATTGGGACCTTGGATTGCGTGTGGTCGCGTGGGCGGTGGCGTCCGCCATTGCTCTGGGAATGATCCGGACTTTGTGGTGGCTGCAAGATGGGGAGCGTCGGCAGAGGGCCATTTTTTTGCTGGCATGGACGGTTGGTCCATTTCTCGCACTCAGTTTTGGTCCATGGCGGGTCTACTTGCAGTACTGGACGGTCATGTTACCCCTACCAGCGATATATTTTGCCTTGGGCTTAAGCTGGCTACGGCTACGGGCCCTTTCTCCGCCTTGGCCTGTCGCCAAATCGACGGCGCTCGCCCTCACCGTCTTTGCGCTTTTTTTTCTGTGGGATGTCGCCTGGATGGATGTGTTGGCGCGCATTGACGCAGGGGCAGGCAGGCAAACCTTTGGGCGACCGTTGCAAGACTGGCAGGAAGGCCTGACAACAGCCAATCGCTGGGCTAATGAACTTCATTTGAACCAGATCAAGGTGCTTGCACGGGGGGTGGATCCAAGTCAGGACAGCGAACCTGCAGCGATTGCCGCTCTCATTGGGAACCCGCCCTATGCACGTTTCCTCGATCTCAGCGGCCCGACGCCAGGTTTGCTCTTGCATGTCGAGGAACCCAGCCTGTATCTGATCACAGGCCCGCAGATGGATGTTATCCTTGCCCAGGTGGGTGAGGAGGTCTGGCAGGAACAAAAGGCTGATCCATTGCGCCTTTATCTTTTACCCCCATCCACCGATGTCCATCTACCCATTCAACGCCTTTCTCCACCGCCGACCTTTGACCTGGGAGTATCTCTGATTGGTTATGCCTTCCCAACCCCTTGGCCTGCTGGTGAACCTGTGCAGGTCACGCTGGTTTGGCGCATGCAAAACCCTACCCAAACAGCACGCGAGAATGATTTCACCGCGTTCAATCATATTGTCGCAGCAAACAGCGAAAACAAAGTCGCCCAGGTCGATGGCATGGCCCTGTTAAGCCGTGATTGGTGGCCCGACGATGTGCTTTATCAATCCTATTTCGTCACGATTTCAGAACCTGGCGATTATCAATGGCTTGCCGGATTGTACAGTCGTCAGAATGGCGCCCGGGGACAGATACTCACGGGTGGAGACACGGTCGTCTTGCCCTTTACCGTGAAAAGGTAACAAGCCTTATCCATTCCAAAACGGGGCCAGATAAATATCTTCCAGGTGATCGGCAATCTCCTCCACCTCTTCCGGACGAGGAAGCCGACGATTGAGTTGGCGAAAATGCGTGGTGATCCAGAGATATAAATCGGTGCGCGTGCGTTTGGGGAAATGTTCCATGACGCCAGAGTCGCGAATGACCTGACATATCGGCCGATAAAGTTGCTCGTACCACGCCCGCACAGCCTCTGGCCATTCGCGCGGGTCCTCTCCCGGTTTACGGTTGAGATAACGAAAGAGGGCGATGTGGCGCAAGAGGCGAGCGTAATAGCGCGGCTCGCTCAAGCGTAGGTCCACCCCGGGCAGAATCTCATCCGCTCGCGTCACCTTCAAGAAATCGCCATACGCTCGAATATCGGGCAGGTCATCCGGTTTCAGGTCAGGGTGTAGGGGAACGCGGGAGGTGATCTCAAGCACATGGGCCTGAATGCTTTCGTCGCCATGCAGGCGCGCCACCGACACCCGATGATGTCCATCCCGCACAAAGTAAACGTCGCCCAATTTATAGAGCTCCACCGGCCGCATTGGCAAGCCATATCGTCGGGCCGCCTCCACCCGTTGCCAACGTTCGCGCAATCCTTCATGCTTGGGCAAAAAAGCCAGATCGAATTCCTGATAGCGATCGACACTCCCGCGAATAGCGTCTAAAGGGACTTCCTGAATGCCCAAATCGACAGGCTCACCCGACGCCAGGGCTTCGCTGAGTTCGCCGAAATCTAACAAATGATTTCGATAGCCTCGCAAAAAGGCCATGATGTCATGCAAAAAGACTTTGCGCCGGGCCCGGTCGAACTGTCGAGCTGCGGGGCTGTCCTCGCCGAACTGGGCGGCAATGTGCTGATCCTGTTTCTGCAAAAATTCCGGGTCAAGTTCACTCATAAGAAACCACCGCCTGGGCGCTTCGAGGGTGAGAACCGCTTTATGATTGAGTCGCGACAGGAAAGTTAAGGTTCAAAAGTTTCCAGGGGTAGACATTGATGATCTCGGTTTGCACATACAACGAACGCGTTACCTCAGCATTTCGGTAGACATGTTGATGCCCATGCAAAAGATATCGGGGTTTAAACCAACGCATGAAGGACAAAAATGCGCGGAAACCAATATGTGGTCGGTCTGCCGCATCATGGATGCCAAAAGGGGGAGAATGTGTCACCAGGATATCGAGATATCGGCCGTATAGCAAACGGTTCATGAACAGCACTGGCGCCATTTTCAACACCAGAGCCCACATCTCTCCCTGTGAGTATTGATAGTTGCGATTGCGATTGTAACGATGCGAGCCTTCAAAGCCAGCGATGATTAACCCATGAACATAGTGGACGCGCGCATGAAGATTGACGCCTCCTGGAGGCTCCTTGATGATGAACTTGTTGGTCCGATGTTCAGGACGATCATGGTTGCCATGAACATAGAAAAGGGGTTTATTCAACATCGAGACGATGTATTCTAGATAATAATAGGGCAGATCGCCGCACCCCACAATAAAATCGACATCACCAACAACTTTCGTGATTGTAGGGCCGTACAGCCTGGGTTCGACCTTGTCGCTGACGGCCAACACACGATAACGCGGCGCAGGTAAATGGATGCGGTATGGCACAGTTCAGTTGAGCGAAATCACGCCCTCCGGCCCATAACCGTCAAAAAGATTATTGGCTGGCGATTCGATGGTATCGTTGATCCAATCCATGAGATCCAATTCACTGGTAAGATAGCGAATCTCTTGACGGAACAGATCGGGCAATGTGGCCATATTCAACAGGGCTTGTTTCTGCCGATTGTTAATCTGCAGAATCGAAGCAGTGATATAGGCCAATTGCTCGGGCGTATCGGGCAAATCAGGCAATTGAAAATCATACCCCGAGGCTTCGGTCAAAGCGTCCAAATAAGATTCCAACATCTCCCCCACCACATCTGAGAGCAAAAAGGCTTGTTCGCTGTCGGTTTGGGTCAGCGGAAAGCCGCTGATTTCCGCCTGTAAGAAGGAAAGATTCTCATAAAAATGCTGGACCTGAAAACGCTCGCCACCATATATCTGAATGTGGTAGGTGTCATCAGACTGGCGCGCAACCTGGAAGATGTGAGCCAGCACGCCCACACGATGAGGAAGGGGCCGAGGCTCTTGCCGCGTCGGCTGGCGGTCCAACACTATGCCGAATGGCGAACCGGTATGGATGCACATCTGCAGAAGCTCTTTGTAGCGAGGCTCGAAGATGTGCAGCATTTTCACCTGGCCCGGGAAAAAGACCATGGACAAGGGGAAGATCGGGATCAAATTGGTGCGATGATAGTCGTTCACGTTGTTTCGAGTTGTGGGAGGGATGAGGCGGGTTTCATAATTTCCCGCAAGAGAATGGTGGCGTAAGCGCCTTTGGGTAGGTAAAAGGTTAGACGCAATCCAAGGGGATGAGGTTTCACCTGGATGGGTTGAAGGAAAATCCGTCCGATACGGCGGTTGCCATCCGTGCGATGTTTGCGCCACTGTTGTGGCGTCACAGGCGAACGGGCCAGGATTTCAGCCTCTAACGCCCATGCATCAGCCTGAGGCTGCCTCATTTTATACCCAAAAAGCGGTCCTGTAAAGGTAATCTCCCGGCGATCGAAGCGCGCTTGATCGGTGGCGATATCTTCCACGACAAACATGCCGCCGGTATCCGTTTTTTTCGCCAAATCCCCTGGCAGGATAGTCTCGAATAACCCTCGCTCTATGCGCAGGGTCAGATATTCATTGAACAGCTGGGATTGATAAGCAGAGATCAGCAGTCGAGTCAACCATTTCTGTCGCGGTCGTCGCTTTTTGCCAAGAAGGATGGCCAGGCCTTGTGCTGCGTTGTCGCCATATTGGCCGAACCGCTGGGCGCCAAAGAAGTTGGGGAGCCCACGCGCCTCCAACGCCGCGGCAATGGCTTGCGCTCGAGCCACAGCGTCTGCGGCTTCGGGCTGCAAGATGGTAATGGTGAAGCGATTGCCCAGCAGATGACCGGGGCGCAGTTTGCGATTGTGGGGAATCGCCCATTCGAATTCATACCCCAAGGCGCGAATGACCGCTTCGGCCTGCTGAGGACGGACGCCAGGCAATGAAAACACCTGCGTAACCCGAGCATGTTTGTCCTTCAAGCCGGCATAGCCAATCCCTTCCGGGCGAATGTCCAGGGCCTGGGCCAAACTTTGCACCACGTCGCGCGTGGTTTGCCCTTCACGCGTGAAGCGCACGAAGAGATGTTCGCCTTCACCGCAAGGCTCATAGAGCGCGACTTCCTCGACGATGAAGTGATCGGGTTCAGCTTTGATGACGCCGCCGACGCCAGGAAAATCGGGCGTGATGTAAGGGAGTGGGGTTGTCATGATAGACGATTGCTCAAGTCAACTCGGGATCCGACGGAGGCTGCTGGCCGTAATAAAACGCTCCCGGGAAATCATCATCCACGCGTTTACGTTTGCCCACCCATGCCTGAATGTCGAAGCGAAACACCGCCGTGATCTTGAGTTCGACCGGTTGGATGGAGGCGTAGTCCTCCCCCGGCTTCAGATGAGGAAAGTACTTGTTTAAGAGCAATTGCAGGCCATAAGTCGCCTCGTCCTCATCGTCGATGATGGCGATCTCGCCGAAGGCGACAACGCTTTCGTACTCCACGCTGAAATCCATGGCCCGATCTGCGGGCAACAACCGCCCCATTTCGAACGCGGTGAAGGTGGCCGCGGGACTTCGGCGAAGCGTGTCAGTGGTGCGTCCGAACTTGGTGGCGTGGAAATAGACGGCGCGGCGTTCGTCATCGTACACGAACAGGGTGGGTTTGACGTAAGCCTGATCGGCGTCGACCAACCCCAGGACAATGACCGACGCTCGATGCAGAAAGCCTGCGATCCAGGCGTCGTCGGTGACGGCCCGATCTTTGCGCCGCACGTTGGTATGGGTCATCGTTCCCGCACCATTCGCAGAAAGAATCGATGAAACCGCAGATCGTTGCTAAGTTCGGGATGAAAAGCCGTGCCCAGCAGATGTCCTTCGCGCACGGCCACGATGGGTCCTTGTCCGGGCAGCCGGGTCAGCACCTGCACATTTGGACCAACCTCCACCACGGCAGGCGCGCGGATGAAGATAGCATGGAATGGCCCCTCCGGGTCCTCGGGTTGCGCGACTTCCGCCAGCGCGGGCACATCCAGATCGGCTTCGAAGCTATCTACCTGACGCCCAAAAAAGTTGCGATCCACGGTGATATCCAAACCGCCGATCAGGGGTTGCCCCCCTTTCTTCTGGCGCACGGCGCGATTCGCCAGCAGGATCAGACCTGCACAGGTGCCCCAGGCCGGTTGATGACGGGTGAAAGACTTCAGCGGCTCAAGCAAGCCAAAGGATTCCGCCAGTTTTCCCATGGTAGTGGATTCACCGCCTGGGATGATGAGCCCATCCAGACCCTGGAGATGTTCGGGAAGACGGACTTCGGACGCCTGCACGCCCAGAGCTTGCAGTTTGAGGATATGCTCTCGAAAGGCCCCTTGCAGGGCTAAGACGCCTATTTTCATCGACCAACGTCCTTTTTCACATCGGATATCCGCATGGCATGTGGGAAGGATGGCCATTCGCCATCATGGGTGTCGAAATATGAACAAGACCCCGAAAACCCTTCGAGGTCTTGTTGCGCAGGAGAATCATGGGAGTTCAATGAGTGAATACTACCAGCCTCGATGAGCGATGCGTTCATCGTCGGACATGGATTCCACAGTCCGCCCGACCATAGGCTCGCCCAGATTGCGGCTCACTTCAGCCAGGATGGCGGGATCGCGATAATGGGTAACAGCCTTGACGATGGCCGCGGCACGCCTGGCGGGGTTGCCGCTCTTGAAAATACCCGAGCCCACAAAGACGCCATCCACACCCAGCTGCATCATCAGCGCCGCGTCCGCGGGCGTGGCGATGCCCCCCGCGGCGAAGTTAACCACAGGCAAACGTCCCATCTCTGCGGTCATTCTGACCAGTTGGTAGGGTGCGCCGATCTCTTTGGCGTATGTGAACATCTCTTCGGGAGCCATGGATTGCAGGCGCCGAATCTCTCCCAGGACCGCGCGAGCATGGCGCACAGCTTCCACGACATCGCCTGTGCCCGCTTCGCCTTTGGTGCGAATCATGGCCGCCCCCTCATTGATGCGGCGTAGGGCCTCGCCCAGGTTACGGCAACCACAAACGAATGGCACTTTGAAATCCCATTTGTTGATGTGGTTCTCCTCATCCGCTGGGGTAAGCACCTCGCTTTCATCAATGAAATCGACGCCCAGGTATTCCAGGATCTGAGCCTCGACGAAATGTCCAATCCGCACTTTGGCCATGACCGGAATGGTGACCGCGTCCATGATCTCCAGGATTTTCTCGGGATCACTCATGCGAGCGACACCGCCTTCTGCCCGGATATCTGCAGGCACGCGCTCCAACGCCATGACGGCTACCGCGCCAGCCTCCTCTGCGATGCGGGCCTGCTCTGCGTTGGTCACATCCATGATAACACCGCCCTTGAGCATCTCGGCCAGGCCAGATTTGACGGTGAAGGTGCCGGTTATGGGTTCCATCATTGAATAATACCTCCAAAAGGGGTTGTGTTTGCAAAAAACAAATTCACTTCAATTGTACTCCCTTCCTGCATTTTCGTCCAGATGTCGCGACGCCAAAAATTCTCTTGGGATAGTTTTCCCTGAAAATTTCCTCGCCTTATCGGGCGCATGATAAAATAACAGGTCTGGAAAGAAAATTCAATCCCCAGGCGACGCAAATTTCCCGCTGTTGTTTGGCGGAGCCCCGCACCGGCGTCGTCTTTTAG
>WFTO01000022.1 GCA_015485435.1 Anaerolineae bacterium
ATCCTGGGGCAAAACCGAACTTCTAAGGTATACTTGAAACGTTCAGGACCGTTGCTCTCGTTATTACACTCTGAATTAACCCCATCATGCCATTTACCTTCACCCCCCTACAGATACCAGACGTCATTCTCATCACGGCTCGCGTTTTTGATGACGCGCGCGGCTTTTTCCTTGAAACCTACAAATATAGCGAATTTGCGGCTCACGGCATTCCCGAAACCTTTGTCCAGGACAACCACTCCCGATCGGTCAGGGGCGTTTTACGGGGTTTGCATTTTCAAAATCCCCCTCAAGCACAGGGTAAACTCGTGCGAGTGGTGCAAGGCGAGATTTTTGATGTCGCCGTAGACATCCGCCCTTCCTCGCCGACCTTCGGACAATGGGTGGGCGAGATCCTCTCCGAAGCCAATCAGCGCATGTTGTATATTCCCCCGGGATTTGCCCATGGGTTTCTGGTGTTGAGCGAGTTTGCCGATGTCAGCTACAAGGTGACGACCGAGTACGCACCAGAGTTGGATAGCGGCATCATCTGGAACGACCCCACCATTCAGATCCAATGGCCATTGCAGGGTTCTCCCCTGCTATCAGCCAAAGATGCTGCGCTTCCTACCCTGTTCAACGCGGATAATCGTTTTGAGTAGCGTCTTTCTTGCTCGGTGATAACATCGCGCTCAACGCCTGAATAAAAGCTTCCCGGGCGTTGAGCTCCGAGCGCGTAAAATGCTTTCGCAACAACGCATCCTTGAAGACCTGGGGATCCTCGTCTTCGGGAATGGCGTACACCTTCTGTACCGGATAAACCAGCTTTTGGCTTTTGCCTAATTCGAATGTCTCATTGACAGGAAATCCATGGGATTTCAACGTCACAGGCCAGGTGGCGTCCACAATCATGACGCCGGTGGGCATATCGATTTCCACCCAATTATGAACGTCCACAAAGTCGCCGCCAGCAGAGTCGAGTAAGGCGAGCAATTGCGGGTGCGTGGTTGCCGGGTCCGGGCGATAGCGCAAAACCCCTGCCATCACCCGGGCATTCAAGCCCAACTCCTGAAAGAGCGCTGCCAGCAAATAATGCTTTCCCGAGCAGGTCCCTCGCCATTCCTGGATGATGGTTTCGGGGCGACGATCGCTGGCCCGCTGATAGGGCATATCGCGCACCAAACGAAAGACCGTGGCGGCGCCTAGCTCCACATTCGGGTCAAGAAGGTCTCGGTCCTGGGCCTGAATGCGGAGCATATCAAGAAGGGATTGAGTCATTGCGATGGGGTTCCGAGATATGGAATGCGCTATCCAATCAAAGCTGCAACAAGATATCGACGGGTTGGATGTGAATCAGGCGTATGGGGCCAACAGGATGATCATAGACGAGGTAAAAATCCGCGCCCTTGGCCGTGGTCAGCGAGGGTAAAGATTCCAAATCGATGGATGGGTCCAAATGATATCCCCAAACATCTGGACGCACTTGCTGGAATGGAATATCGCGACGCAAGATTTCTGCCTGATGGTCTTTGAAGATGGCTTCGGGGCGAAGAAAATAGCCCTTCAATTGTGGTTCATCGGGTTGCAGTAAAGAAAGTATCAGATAGACGCTATCTGGATAAAAGGCCCTGGCGGCATCGACCAGAGATGGATAGGCCGGGCTTGTGGGGTGGCTGTGAAAGATAGCGATCAGTTCGCTTCTCTCGTCCTCCCAACGAAGAGCGCGCAACAAACTTTCGGCATCGACCTCGAAATCTGTACGCGGCGTGGGGGAGACGTTTTTTGCAGGCAAGAAGCCGGTCACGCGCCCATGTTTCCCCCGCAGCAGGCCACAGGCCTCGTTGGGATACTGCGCCCGAGCATGGGCCAACATGGCTCGATACATGGCGTGGGGCAATAACAGTTTGGCGATCATGATGTCTGTGCATTGTATAGCATGCAATACCGGCACAGCAAGCGTCGCCATTGGCTCACTCGTAAAGAGTGCGGTGATGACCCTTCGGCCGATCATCACAGAGATGATTGCTCCATTTCTGCAAATATGCTAAAGTTTTTAACATTCATCATTTCATCGATGCGAACATCAGACCGTTATGTCCTTCATCATTTTCACGATCCTTTTGTTGTCGGCATTTCAACAAAGTCTCTCGGGCTTTGGCTTTTCGTTGGTGGCCATGCCTATTTTGGTTCAGCTGATCGGCATTCAGGTGGCAGCGCCATTGGTGGCCGCCCTGGCATTAACTCTGAACATTATCAATGGCATCCGATGGCGCGAATATCTCGATTTGAGCGAAATTAAGCGTTTAGGGCTTTGGATGTTATTGGGCGTACCGATTGGCATTTTGAGTGTGGATTATTTGCCTGAGAGCGCCCTGAAAATGGGGCTGGGCGTTTTACTTGTAGCCTATGCCCTGTTCAGCCTACTTAAACCAGAAAAACTCCCGATCATCTCCAGACGATGGGCGTATCCTGCTGGTTTTTTTGCTGGCCTGCTAGGCGGCGCATACAACACTTCGGGACCGCCATTGATTTTGTATGGCAATCTGCGCAACTGGTCACATGACCGATTTCGAGCAGTCCTGCAAACGCTTTTTGGATTCGCCGCTGCCATGGTCGTTTTTGGCCATATTCTCACAGGGCATTACACCGCCGACGTCCGCCACTGGTTATGGATCACCACCCTGGCTGTGCTGTTGGGCGTGTTGATCGGCGCATTGCTTGAGCGTTATCTGAAACCACAGCATCTTCGCACATGGATCACCATCCTCACGCTTTTGTTGGGAATCTCCCTCTTCTTTTAGAAAGCAATTCTGCATGCTGTCATCCAGACTTGCATAGCGCATGCCATAAAATCAATATCCGCTCCAGCTCTTGGTTCTTGCTTTCAACACACTTATGCAATCATTGTACATCGACGCCTCGCCTCCTCGCATGATAGCCACCCAGTTGCTGGGACGCGCTTGGAAAAACGCTTATTTCGCGCCATTCTCCCACCTCCGGTTAACGGAAATTCCTGATCCACCATTGCCCTTGCCTACATGGGCTCGCGTGCAAAATCGCCTCTGCGGGATCTGCGGCAGCGATCTCCACCAAATCTTTCTTGATGCGGATCTCGATGTGGCACCTGTTGCCCTGCCGAGCCACAGTCGCATCTATTTGGGGCATGAGATGGTCGGCGTTATTACGGAATTAGGCTCCGAAGTGACAAACCTGACCGTGGGACAACGCGTGGTGCGCTGGGGTCGGGCGGATGACTGTCGCGCTCGCGAGCGACGCGACCTGTGTGAGCCATGCCAAAAGGGGCATCGCGTGTTGTGCGAATATGCTTCGGCACCCAGGAGCCACGAACCTATCGGCGGTGGATTCGGCGATCAGTTTATCACTCCGGCCAGCTCGCTGGTGCCTGTGCCCGACGGCCTCTCTGACGAGCAGGCCATCTTCACTGAGCCTGCGGCGGTAGCCATTCATGCGGCATGGAGACGCCCGCCACAACCGGGCGAAAAAGTGCTGCTCATCGGATGTGGCGCCATCGGCTGCCTGGTATTGCAAGTGCTGCGCATTCTTTGCCCCGATTGTGACATCACCGCGGTGGTTCAATTTGAATGGCAGGGAGAGATGGCATTGAGCTTAGGCGCCAATCGTTTTTTGATTGGGATAGACAATGTCTATGCGCAAGCCCCACAACTTACAGGCGCAAAACTCTATGCTGGCATGTTCTCAAACAGGATGTTGCTCGGCGGATGGGATGTGATCTATGATATTGTTGGCATTCCCGCCACCCTGAATCACGCTTTGCGCTGGGCCCGAGCAGGGGGCGCAGTCGTGTTGGTGGGGGCGCATCTTCGCCGCATGAAACTTGACCTGACGCCTGTCTGGTATCAGGAAGTCGACATCATCGGTTCTGTCGGACATGACATCGTCACTTGGCGACAACGTCGAATTTCTACTTTCGACCTGGCCATGGAGTGGATGCTTTCCGGTCAATTGCGCACCGACTGTCTTCTAACCCATCGATTTCCTCTCGCCGATTATCGAAATGCTTTTGCCGTAGCCACACAAAAGGCCCGGTACAGGTCTGTTAAAGTTGCCTTTGAGTTCTGACCGCGCCTTTTTCCATACCCAATCCACCCACCCAACCCTTTTCCAACTTAGGAGGTGCTCTTATGGCGGCCACGGCTACGCCCGCCCAATCGACGCGCAAAGAGCGTATTGCCTGGTATTTGTACGATTTTGGGAATTCCGCTTATGCGGCTGTCGTGCTTCTGGCGATTTATTCGGCTTACTTCCAGAGCTCGGTCGTTGGGGGCGCAGAGGGAACCAAATTGTGGGGGTATGCGGTGTTTATTGCCATGTTGGTCGTTGCAGTCATTTCGCCTTTTTTGGGAGCCATCGCCGATTATTCAGGATCGAAAAAGAAATTCCTATTCTTTTTTACATCGCAGGCTGTCCTCTTTACAGGGCTGCTCTTTTTTGTCGTGAAAGGCGCCGTTCTTATGGGCATGGTCTTTTTTATCCTTGCCGAAATCGGATACCGTGCCTCACAAGTATTTTACAATGGATTTTTACCTGAAATTGCTTCAACCAAAGAGATGGGTAGGGTGGCTGGCTTGGGATGGGCCATTGGCTCCGCTGGAGGCGTGCTTTGCCTCCTCATTGTCCTGGGATTGATCCTTGGCACTGGGGGCAGTAACCTCGTTGTGCGCTCATCTTTTGTGTTGACTGCTGTCTTCTTCGCTATTGCCGCCATCCCACTATTCATCTGGCTGCCCGAGCGCGCCGAAAGCCGAAAACTCCCCCCAGGAGACACCTACTGGTCTATTGCCATCAAGCAACTTAAAGACACCATCAGCACAGCCGCCAGTTTCAAAGAATTTCTCAAATTCATGTTGGCGTTTCTCATTTATAACGATGGCGTGATTATGGCGCTCGATTTCGCCGCGATTCTGGGAGGTGTGTTGTTCGGTCTCGATCAACAGGGTCTCATCTTGTTGATGATTCTCGTGCAGATCACCAATGTTATCGGGGCCTATGCCTTTGGCTTCATGGTGGACCGCCTGGGCGGAAAGAAAACGCTGGTATTGAGTATTCTTATCTTGATTGCAGATGTGCTTTACCTCTATTTCGCGCAAACAGCCGGGGAGTTTTACATCATTGCCAGCATTGCCGGCTTCGCCATGGCTGGCGTCCAATCCACCAGCCGCACCATGGTCGGTCTGTTCAGTCCGCCAGGCCGAAGCGCTGAATTCTACGGTTTCTTTGCTCTCACAGGTCGCACATCCTCCTTTATCGGTCCAGCCATCTTTGGCTGGCTGGCCGCGATGATGACCGCTCGCTATCTCGGTTTGGGCATGGAGCAAAATCTAGCGATTCAGGGAGGACATCGGGCGGCAACGCTTTCCATCGCGGTGTTCCTCTTCCTCGGTTTGTTGCTGCTGTTGTGGGTAGACGAAAAGAAAGCCATCGCGGCAGCAAAAGCTGAACCCCACGCCCTGACCGACTGACTCCCACGCCGCTCTAAGAAATATCAAATCGCTGAGGCGATTTCAGTTCGACGACTTTTTAACCATCACACCCCATATCACCAAGACGAGGCTGCTATGACCACTATCACTGGCGGAGAATTACTCCTCAAAACCCTGAAACTTGAAGGCATTCGCAAGATATTCGGCGTTCTGGATGGCAGCTATAATGCCTGGTTGGCCAAGCTTGACGAGTATGAGATCGAGTATGTGTGTCCCCGGCACGAAGCCGCGGCCGCGCACATGGCCGAAGCCTGGTCCAGAATGCTGGGCGAACCAGCCGTCGTCTTTGGAGGCATCGGTCCAGGCGCGGCCAATATGGTCTCTGGTGTGGCCTCGGCTTGGGCCGAGGGCGTCCCCCTGATCGTGCTCAGCGGCCAACGACGACGC
Source organism: Anaerolineae bacterium (assembly GCA_015485435.1). Taxonomy (GTDB): domain Bacteria; phylum Chloroflexota; class Anaerolineae; order J102; family J102; genus M2005. The sequence continues at coordinate 5,889 of WFTO01000022.1, forward strand.
AATATCATTTATCCTGAACGGGGAGGCAATTTCCAAACCCTGGCTCTGCTCGACCTGTATAAACCAGTGACCAAATGGCAGGCAGGACTGCGAGACTTGCGCAGACTGCCGGAACTCATGCGGAAAGCGTTCCGTATCGCTCGCAGTGGTCGACCGGGCCCGGTTTACATTGAGATCCCCGAGGACCTAATGCGCGGCAGTATCGATGAGGCCATGATCGCCGATCTTTGGCCTCCGCAACGTTATCGAGCTGACAAGCTAGGACCAGGACAGCCGGACGCGATTCGCAAAGCGGCCGCCATGCTCATGCAAGCCTCCAGGCCAACGCTTCACGCAGGCAGTGGGGTCCTTTGGGCCGAAGCATGGGAGGAATTTCTCGCTCTGGGTGAATATCTGGGCGCCACGTACACCACATCCCTCACAGCTCGCGGGGTGGTTCCCGAAGACCATCCACGCTACTTCCAT
>WFTO01000023.1 GCA_015485435.1 Anaerolineae bacterium
GGCTTGGACGCGGGGCGTCATGCCTACGGGTGTGCAATTGACGATGAGAGCAGCTTCTGGCCCCACAGAAGGCAGATCGGACCAGGGGTGCGCGGTGAGGATGGCAGGCTGAGACAAATGAGGCGACAGGGTCGATATCAGGGCTCGCGCTTGTTCAGGTCGACGAGCAAGGATGCGAGTGGGCACGCCGCGCGTCGCCAGAGCATAGGCGACGGCTCGGGCCGAACCGCCAGCGCCCAAAACCAGCGCATATTCCTGCTTGAGGCGCTGAAAGGAGACGCCAACCATCTCCAGGTCTCGCACAAAGCCCGCCGCGTCGGTGTTGGTTCCCAACAATGCGCCATCCTCCTCGACCAGGATGGTATTGACCGCACCAATGGCTTGGGCCTCGGGAGTCAGTGAATCCAAATAATGTGTTACTGCCTGTTTGTGGGGAATAGTCACGTTTGCCCCACGGAAACCAAGCGCTCGCAGTCCGAGGACTGCTTCGCCAATTCGGTCTGGTGACACAGGCAGCAAGGCATAAAACCCGTTGATGCCCGCAGCCCGAAAGGCAGCATTATGCATTGCAGGTGATTTGGAATGGCTGACTGGCCAGCCCATCAGTCCAACCAGGATCATCGGCTAATCCTCGAATCCGAAACGCCAGGGTGTTGCATTCATGGGGAGATCTTGTAGCTGAGCTCGTCGCAGGTTGGCGAAGCGTGACCGCTGTTCTTCGAGCGAATCGCCTCCGAGTTTCTCCATGAGTGCATCGGCCAGCACGATGGCGATCATGGCCTCGCCAACGACCACAGCCCGAGGCACCGCGTTGAAGTCGGAGCGCTCGTAGGTGGTCAGATCGGACTCGCCCGTGGCCAGATTTACCGAGCGGCGGGGGTTGAGTACGGTGCTGATGGGCTTCATGGCCGCGCGCACCACCAGAGGCTCGCCTGTGGTGATGCCGCCTTCCATCCCGCCGGCCCGATTCGTCTTTCGAATGAGTTGTCCCTCGTCATCCAGAAAGATTTCGTCATGCACTTCCGATCCAAACAGCGCTGCATTCTCGAACGCCGGGCCGATCTCCACGCCCTTGATAGCGTGAATCGAGCCCACCGCAGCCATAACGCGAGCGCTTAAACGGCGATCCCAGTGCACGTGACTGCCTAGGCCCACAGGCAGGCCCAGAGCCACCACTTCGAACACGCCGCCAATCGTGTCCTTGCGTTGCATGGTCTCGGCTACCAACGCCCGCATGGCTTCCACCGCCTCGGGATCGGGGCAACGCAGATCGTTGCTTTCGGCCAGAGCGAATCGCTGTTCATAGGGCATGTCGTCGGGGATATGGGCCTGGACGGCGCCGATGGCCGTCACATACCCCTGCACTCGGATGCCGAACTGGGCCAGGTACTGCTTGCAGACCGCGCCCACAGCCACCCGGGCAGCGGTCTCCCGGGCACTGGCCCGCTCCAGCGCCAGCCGCAGCTCCCGATAGCCATACTTGACCGCGGCGGTGAGGTCGGCGTGGCCAGGCCGGGGCGTGGTCATGGGGGGGATGTCTTTGTCTCGCCAGTTCTTCCAGTCCCGGTTGGGGATGTGCAAGGCGATAGGGCCGCCAGTGGTTTTTCCAGCCATCACGCCCGCGGTGATGCGGGCCGCGTCCTTTTCGATGGCCATGCGTCCGCCCGCGCCGTAAGCTTTCTGGCGGCGGGCCAGCTCCTGGCGAATGGCGTCGAGGTCGATGGGCACGCCCGCAGGCATGCCTTCGAGGATGGCGGTGAGTTGCGGGCCGTGGCTCTCGCCCGCGGTGAGAAATCGAATGGGCATAGGATTTGGAGTAATCAGTTTTCTGTGGCCAGTAATTTATTCAGGCGGTGGGATTCCAAAAAAGTCTCAAACTTGAGCGTCGCTGGTGATATGCTACAATGATTGCGGTGCTTTTTCATTTTGCATATGCCTATTTTGCCAGAATCACTTTATTCACGCCATTCTGTAAATGCCCACACTGCTCGCTGCATCCATCGCTATTATTGAACATGACCGCATCCTGCTCATTCAGCGGGAGGATTTTCGCGTGTGGGGACTGCCGGGCGGGGATGTAGACCCGGGCGAGAGTCTGGCCCAGGCCGCCGTGCGCGAGGCTGGAGAGGAGACGGGCCTGAAAGTCGAACTCACCCGGCTGGTGGGGATGTATTCCCTGGTGGGGAATGCGCACACGCTGGTGACTGCGGTCTTCGCGGCCCGGCCCGTGGGCGGCGTCCTTCGCCCTGATCCGCGCGAGATCGCGGATATCGGCTGGTTTGCGGGCGACGCCCTGCCCGATGATCTCATGTGGTGGCATCGCCAGCGCATCGCGGATGCATGCGCGGGGGTGACGGGGGCGGTCTGGCGGCAGGAGGGCGGCTGGCCCTTCCCGCCCGGGTTCACTCGTCGCGACCTTTATGCGGCCAGGGACGCGTCGGGCCTGCCCCGCGCTGACGCCTTCCGCCAGCTCTTCCCCGATCCGGGCCCGGACGTGGCGATCCTGGAAACGCCGGGCGTGATCATCCCTGGCCGCGGGCGATGAGCGAATGAGGCTCCTGGATGAAGACGGCCGTCAACGTGTATTTGTTAACTCAACACGGATAAAAAACACGGATGAAAGTTACTCAGTGTGAACTCATCAATGTTGGGATGGCGTCGTTTTTTTCCGTTCTTCTTCCAACCCGTCGAGCAAATCCGCCAGCGAGACGCTTTCTTCATCCATGATTTTGCTAAATTCCTTCGCCAGTTTTGGAATGGTGGGCTGCTTTGGGCTTAGCACAATCAAGTCATCGATTTGAACCAGCGTCAGCGCATCGCCCGGTTCCAAAGCTAGACGATTTCGAATTTTTTGGGGAAGGGTCAGTTGGCCGCGTTCTCGCAAGCGGATCATGTAGGTTTGCATGGAAATCATCTCTACGAAAATCAGATTTTTCAGATATTCCAATTTTACCAACGTTTGGTAACTACTAAGGTCGTCACCCGAAAACCACTAAGAACACCAAGACACAAAGGCACAAAGGGGAATTTATACATTTTTTCTTCGTGTTCTTAGTGCCTTTGTGCTCTTTGTAGTTTGTTAACCGGGGTACGTTAGCAGTTACAACGTTTGCTTCTTTTGTCTAGCGCGCCAGTTCGCCCGCCCTACACGCGGCCAACCTCCCACTACACCACAATCGGCGCCCTGTACTCGCCGAAGACCTTGCGCAGCACATCCGTGATCTCGCCCAGAGTGGCGTAGGCTTCCACGGCCTCGACGAACAGGGGCATGAGGGGCGCGTCGGGCGTGCGGGCCGCTTCTTCGATGCGGTCGAGGATGGCGTCCACCCGGGACTGGTCGCGATTGGCCCGAACCCGCTTCACGCGTTCGATTTGTGCGGCTTGTGCGGCTTCATCCACCCGCAGCAGCTCGGGGATTGGCTCTTCTTCTGTCGCGAATTTATTGACGCCCACCACGATGAGCTCGCCCCGTTCGATGGCTTGCTGCGCTCGATACGCACTCTCCTGGATTTCTCGCTGCATGAAGCCTTCTTCGATAGCCTTGACTGCACCGCCCATGGCCTCGATGCGCTGGATGTAATCCCACGCCCGGGCTTCGATCTCATCGGTCAGCTTTTCGATGAGATACGCGCCGCCCAGCGGATCTACGCTATCGCCGACGCCTGACTCGTAGGCCAAAATCTGTTGGGTGCGTAGCGCGATCTGCACGGACTTCTCTGTGGGCAGGGCCAAAGCCTCATCCATGCTGTTGGTGTGCAGGCTCTGTGTGCCGCCAAGCACCGCGGCCAGGGCCTGCACCGTCACCCGGATGATGTTGTTCTCGGGTTGTTGCGCAGTGAGGGCTGAGCCCGCGGTCTGGGTGTGGAAGCGCAGCTTCCACGAGCGGGGATTTTTGGCTCCGAATTCCTCGCGCATAATGCGTGCCCACAGACGCCGGGCCGCTCGGAATTTTGCAATCTCTTCCAGGAAATAATTGTGCGCGTTGAAGAAGAAGGAGAGCTGCCGGGCGAACACATCAATATCCAGGCCCGCGTCCAACGCGGCTCGCACGTAGGCCATGCCATCGGCCAGGGTAAAGGCCACCTCCTGCACGGCGTCGCTGCCCGCCTCGCGGATGTGATAACCACTGATGCTGATGGTGTTCCATTTGGGGACGTTTTCTGCGCAGAAGGCGAAGAGGTCAGTGATCAGGCGCATGGAGGGCTGGGGCGGGAAGATGTAGGTCCCTCGGGCCATGTACTCCTTAAGGATATCGTTCTGCACCGTGCCCCGGAGCTTGTTCACCGGCACGCCCTGCTTCTTGGCGACGCCGATGACCATGGCCAGCAGGATGGGCGCGGTGGCGTTGATGGTCATGGACACCGACACTTTGTCCAGGGGAATGCCATCCAGAAGGGTCTCCATGTCGGCCAGGGAGGAGATGGCCACGCCCACTTTGCCCACCTCGCCCAGGGCCATAGGATGATCCGCATCGTAACCGATCTGCGTGGGAAGGTCGAAGGCCACCGAGAGGCCGGTCTGGCCTTGTTCGATGAGGTACTTATAGCGCCGGTTGCTTTCCTCCGCGGTGCCGAACCCCGCGTACTGGCGCATGGTCCAGAAGCGACCGCGGTACATGGTGGGCTGCACCCCACGGGTGAAGGGGTACTCGCCTGGAAAGCCCAGTTTCTTCAAATAATCGCCTTCAGCCCCTGATTCGGGCAAGTAGAAGCGCTCCAGATGGATGCGAGATGGCGTCTCAAACTGCGGTTTGCGCTCGGGGAAGCGTGCCAGTGCAGGTTTCAGCACTGTGTCCTCCCAACGAGCCAGGGCGTCGATGAGGGATGTGGTTTCGTCGGACATGGCGCATCCTCGCAAGGTGTTTTTGAGAAAGGGTGATGGACGATGTAATGCATCCCAATTGTGCCCCAAATTACGCAACGAACCCAAATTTTGATGTTCACACATTTGATATGAAGCAATGATTCTCTCATTCGCTTCGAAATACAGCTGGAACACGGATCCGGCCGTGTGGGTTATGGAGGATCGTGATACACTGATCCATGGTAATTGTGTAGATGGCCTGGTTAATAACGCATTTTTCCTCAAAACAGGCCTTTTTGATGATTTGATTTCAAGCGGTAAACGTCAAACGTCATGATTTCTCATTCACAGGTGCATTTTCGTGTCAAGATTGACGTTTGGCGACATCACGCCATCAGTATCGCCTTCGTTGCGACGGGATGCATGCAGACATTAGCAGTGACGAGCAATGTTTGACCGCGTGGATAATTGGGGCTCTATACGTAGCTCATTCAACGCCCTCCATAGCGCCCAGCATCATGAGCATCGCGTTGCCCTCCACGCTCTGTCCGACTTCGATGCTGATGTCGCGGATGATGCCTGCACGTGGCGCCCGGATTTCATTTTCCATTTTCATGGCTTCGAGAATGACCAGTGGGGTGTTGATATCTACGATCTCGCCCTCCTCGACCAACACTTTCACCACCAATCCGGGGATGGGTGCGGTGATGGGCAGGTCACCCTCTCCGGCTGAAACATCGGCGCGACTGCTTTCTATGCGTAACTGTCGTTCATCCGCGACATCTACCTGAAAGGTGTGGCTTCCCAGGGTCACTCGATACCCTCGAGGTTGTTCTTCTATGACCAATTCGTGAGAGCGATGATTTATAATCAGCGAGTAGAGTCCCAACGGATCGACCTGAAGGAGGTCCGCTTCGATAGGGTCGCCATCCAGGGTGATGGCGCCGTCATTGGTGATTTCGATCTCGTAGGTGACGCCGTCGACCTGAGCTAAGTATTTCATGAGAGGGGCAGTGTATTTGGAGAAGTGGAAATGGTAGCGATGGGTGATTGGAAAGTGGTGGAAGTCCGGATGTGTTTTAGAAAATGGCATACATGCTGCGCTAAGGCAGGTGCGTTATCGGCCAATGGTTGCTGCTGGGTAGTCCGTGGGTTGACACATCCGGTTGAACGCCTTCGATGTTCATTGGCATAGGCGCGAGCAGACCCGCTGTTGAGCCCTTTAGATGAGCTTCTGTAAGCCTTCCAGCAGCGCGGCTTTACGCCAAACAGAGATGGATGGTTGGCCATTTCCTTCTGCATGGGCGAACGTGATAGCCTGTTGGCCGCGCTGGTGCAAGAGCAGGGCGGAAACCAGGGCTGCGATCTGGCGTTTTTGCTCGATGTCGTCGGTGACGGGCGGTTTGTGCGTTTCAAGGAAGCGTGTATCGAATTGCCCCCATTGAAATCTGGGCGTATCCACCAGGCCCAGGTGGAAGGGAATGGAGGTTTTCACGCCCGCAATGCGATATTCCGTCAGCGCTCGTCTCAGGCGTAGGATGGCTTCGGCTCGGTTTTCTCCGTAGGCGATGAGCTTGGCGATCATGGGGTCGTAGTACAGGCCCACTTCCATGCCCACATACACGCTGGACTCGATGCGTATGCCCGGGCCTGTGGGTTCGCGGAGGGCCACGATCTTCCCTGTGGAGGGCATGAAGTTGTTGTCAGGGTCTTCGGCAGTGATACGGGCTTCAATGGCCCAGCCTTTCATCTCCACATCCTCCTGGCGTATGCGCAACCGTCGACCATCGGCGATGGCGATCATTTCCTTGACGATATCCACGCCCGTGACCATCTCGGTGACAGGGTGCTCCACCTGCAGGCGTGTGTTCATCTCCAGGAAGTAGAAGTTCTTGTCTTTGTCCAACAGGAATTCCACTGTGCCAGCAGAAACGTAGTTCACGGCTTTTGCTGCAGCTACGGCCACCGCGCCCATGCGCTCCCGCAGGTCGTCATCCACCGCCACCGAGGGGCTCTCCTCCACCAGTTTCTGATGCCGTCGCTGGATGGAGCATTCCCGTTCGCCCAGGTGGATGACGTTCCCATGCATATCGGCCAATATCTGGATCTCCACGTGCCGCGCGCCCTCAACCACCTTTTCCAGATAAACGGTGTCATCGCCGAAGGCTTTGAGGGCTTCGCGACGGGCTGCGGCCAACGAGGACATTAGCTCATCAGGGTGATACACCATGCGCATGCCTTTGCCGCCGCCGCCAGCGCTGGCTTTGACCAGGACGGGATAACCAATCTCCTCCGCCGCGGCCCGGAGCTCGTCGTCGCTGAGGCCTGCAGGGGTGCCGGGGATGAGAGGAACGCCCGCTTTGGCTACGGTGGCTCGAGCGGTTACTTTGTCGCCCATGGCCGCGATGGCTTCGGGGCTGGGACCGATGAACGTCACGCCGGCGTCGCGGCATGCGGCGGCAAACGCCGCATTTTCAGCCAGAAAGCCATAGCCAGGATGGATGGCGTCTGCGCCTGCCTTGCGGGCAGTGTCGATGATCACGTCGCCCCGCAGATAGCTTTCGCTGGCTGGGGCGGGGCCAATGCAATAGGCCTCGTCAGCATATCGGACGTGCAGGGCGCTGCGATCGGCTTCTGAGTACACGGCTACAGTTTTGATGCCGCGTTCCTGGCAGGCTCGAATGATGCGTAGGGCGATTTCGCCACGATTAGCGATGAGGATTTTTTGGAACATAGGCTTGGATGAAGGGAATGCAGATTGTGCAGATGGCCAAGAAGTATTCACAGTGTTCAGTATTCAGTCGAAACGCACTCTCCCCACTGAATACTGGATACTGAATACTGATCACCTGCGGGTGCGAAGTGCGAGCAGCACTTGATCTGGCCCGAAGGACTCAGGCGGCAGGGAGCTGACAGACTGGCGGAGCCCGAAGCCCGGGCCGGGATGCAGGAATAAGCGCTGGATGTCTTCCACCACGACCTGGATGGGTTGTCCCAGGGGTAAGTCGAGGGAGTCTTCCCACGCGAGATGGAGATTGGCGACGCCATACACCCAATCTCCTTCTTGTATATCTGGAGGAAGATCGTCAAAATTGGTGGCGAGCAGGGTGATGGGGGTGGGCGTGTCTAGAAGAAGATAGGCGATGCTCAAGTCGTCTCCTTCCCATAAGAAACGACTGCGCACCCGGCCTGCAAACGCATGGCGCGCGGCCTCAATCCCCATCAGCACTGGTTGCATAGGGGTTGCGCTCTGTTCGAACCACCCGGCAGGATCCTCGTAGGCGGCCTGGCCCAATAAATCGGTGGCGATCATGATCTGAAATGTGGCCCCCACCGCCAAACCAAGGTAGTTTCGGGCGGCAAAGGCGCGATCGGGAAGGTTGAGGGTGAGGGACATAGAGGTAAATAGTAATCGGCGATGGAAGGGTGGGAGAGTGTGGGTTGGTGGTCGGAGATTGGAGATTCGGAGATGGAGGGTTCTTCAATCTATCCATCGTACAATCTCCGGTGTTCATCTCTTCCCACGCGACCTGCTTCGCCCGGAACGGTGGCGTTTTGATTTGGGCGGACGCGATTTGACTTTTTCCTGAGTTTCGGGCTCGCCAGTAGTTTTATGCACCATGGCATGATAGAAATCATCCACCAACATGGCGAGTAGATCGAGACCGTGATCCGTTTGAATTAATTCCTGGATCATGGGGGCGAAGCGGTGCATGCGTTCGATCTTTAGTTTATCCCTGCCTCTGAGCCTGGCTTCCAATAAGACGATGGCCCGTTCAGAGACGAGTGCGGCCACGTCTTCGTCGTTAGGAAGTGTGCGTTCCTGCATATGGATCGCATAACGGCGGGCGATTGCGCGCAATTTTCGGGCTTCTAATTGATTGACCAGGGATATAGCTACGCCAGCCGCGCCAGCGCGACCTGTCCTCCCAGCGCGATGGATATAATCCTCGGCGTCTTCGGGGGGTTCGTACAGGATAACATGGGAGAGGGCCGGGATATCGATGCCGCGCGAGGCGACGTCGGTGGCCACCAGGAAGCGAAGTTCGCCTCGACGCACCCTATCCAGCACCCTTTCACGGGCTTTCTGTGAGAGGTCGGAGCTGAGTTCTGCGGCATCATATCCAAATCGTGAAAGGACTGTGGCCACGTAATGGACTTTTTGACGGGTGTTGCAAAAGATAAGCGCGGATTCTGGGTTCTCGACTTCGATGATCCGCACCAGACTGCGATCTTTATCCATCCCTGGCACGACATAAAAAATGTGTTCTGTCTCGACCACATGCACGTGATCACTGCTGAGGCTGAGTTGCACCGGTTCATGAAGGAATTCTTGCGCCAGCCGTACCACTCGCGGGGGGAAGGTGGCGGAGAACATGGCGGTGTTGATGTGATGATCGGGCAAGTAGTCCCGTACAGCTCGCATGTCGGGATAAAATCCCATGGAAAGCATCCTGTCCGCTTCGTCGAAGATCAACAGCTGCAATTGCTGTAAGCTGAGGTTACGTTTCATAAGATGATCCAGGATGCGTCCAGGTGTGCCCACGACCAGGTGCGCGCCCTGCTTGAACGCGGCGATCTGCGGGCCGTAGCTGGCCCCGCCGTAGACCGCAATGGTGCGAATACCGCTATCTCCGGCCAGTATTTCCGCCTCATGCGCGACCTGTTTGGCCAGCTCCCGGGTGGGGACGAGGATCAGCACCTGGCAGCTTTGCTTTTTGGTGTCGATGCGATCGAGGGCAGGGAGCAGAAAGGCGCCAGTTTTGCCGCTGCCGGTGTGGGATTGCACCAGCACGTCTTTGCCCGCGAGCAAATAGGGCATGGACTTCGCCTGCACGGGCATCAGCCGCGTCCATCCGGCGCGAGCGGCTGCGGCTTGCAGGCGTTCGGGGAGGTCGGCGAGGGTGAGGTCAGGAAGTTCTGAAGAGTTTGTCATAATCGATTGGGATTCGGTTGAGATTCGATAGGGAGTCAATGGAGATTCGATGGGGATTCGATGCGCCATGAATCACGATGAATCTCTACTGCATCTCGACGAATCTCTACGAGCTTACAACGGGATATTCCCATGCTTCTTCCATGGGTTCGTGTCTCGTTTATTGCGCAGCATTTCCAGGGCGTTGATCAGTCGGGGTCGGGTTTCGTGGGGGATAATGACGTCGTCGACAAATCCCCAGGATGCGGCGACGTAGGGGTTGGCGAACTTTTGGCGGTATTCCTCCACCAACTGAGCTTTCTCTTCAACAGGATTGTCTGCTTGTGCGAGTTTTCGACGGTAGATGATGTTGACGGCGCCGTCGGGGCCCATCACTGCGATTTCTGCTGAGGGCCAGGCGAAGACCAGGTCTGCGCGGATATGTCGTGAGTTCATCACGCAATAGGCGCCGCCGTAAGATTTGCGAGTGATGACGGTGATTTTGGGTACCGTGGCTTCGGCAAAGGCAAAGAGTAGTTTGGCTCCATGACGAATAATGCCTCCGTGTTCCTGTTCGGTGCCTGGCATGAAACCGGGTACATCTTCGAAGACGATCAACGGGATGTTGAATGCGTCGCAGAAACGCACAAATCGCGCCGCCTTGACTGAAGCGTCGATGTCGAGCACACCTGCCAGGACAAGGGGCTGTTGCGCCACAATACCAACACTTCGTCCGCCTAATCGGGCGAAGCCAACGATGATATTTTGGGCGAAGTGCTCGTGCACTTCAAAAAAGATGCCATCATCCACCACCCGCTTGATGATTTCCTTCATGTCATACGGTTTGTTTGGATGATCAGGGATGATGTCGTCCAGGTCCTGATCTTGACGCATCGGATCGTCGAGCGCAGGAATGTAAGGGGGATCTTCCAGATTGTTTTGGGGGATGTAAGTTAATAGTTGTTGTGCGATAAAAAGAGCATCTTCTTCGCTTTTGGCGACGAAATGAGCGACGCCGCTTTTGCGTGCATGGGTGTAGGCGCCGCCCAATGTCTCAAACGTGACATCTTCATGGGTCACGGTTTTGACAACTTCTGGACCGGTGATAAACATGTAGGAGGTTTGGTCCACCATGATGATGAAGTCGGTGATAGCCGGGGAGTATACTGCGCCCCCTGCGCAAGGTCCCATGATCAGAGAGATTTGGGGGACAACGCCCGACGCCAGGGTGTTGCGCAAAAAGATATCTGCGTAGCCGCCCAGGGAAACGACGCCTTCCTGAATTCGGGCTCCTCCCGAATCATTCAACCCGATGACTGGTGCGCCATTTTTCATGGCCATGTCCATGATCTTCACAATTTTTTCGGCATGGGCCATGGAAAGTGAGCCACCAAAGACGGTGAAATCCTGAGAGAACACATACACCAGTCGACCGTCGATGGTGCCGTAGCCGGTAACGACACCATCGCCCAGAGGGCGGTTTTTCTCCAAACCGAAATCGTAAATGCGATGTTGCACAAATGCGTCTAGTTCGCGGAAGGAACCTTTATCAAGTAAGAGCTCTAAACGTTCCCGTGCTGTGAGTTTGCCTTGCTCGTGTTGTCTGCGGATGCGTTCTTCTCCGCCCCCCAGAAGCGCTTTTTTCCGCATTTTGCGAAGGTGTTCGATCCGTTCTTTATTGGTGGTCATGCCCTGTAACTCGCTGAATGATGGAATTCGTGACGATTGAATGTTGATAGCGCCTTCTGATGTGCGAGGTTTTTTAACTCACATTTCTCTTGCAGAATGCATCAAAATGTGAACTTCTCTTCAGAAGAATTGGCGCGATGCATGAGTTTGAAAGGCTCAGTGCAGACGCACAATCGCTTCAATTATAGTCGATAGGTGGATGAAAAGAGAATTTTGGCAGGCAGGCATGAAGATTATCCTTCATGACGTCCCTTGCAATGGAACACCGCAATCTCTCTTTTGACGCGCCCCAAGTTCCCTTTATAAAGGTTTTACAACGCCAAGCAAAATCAAACTGGCAATAAGAATTGGTTGATGAATCAGATAAATCAACAATGAATTTTGTCCGGCCAACGCCAGCCAACGCATAGCAGCAAATCTTGAGAGATCTGGAAGCTGGAATCGACGCTTCCCTTCAGGGAAAAAGGTGTGTCCCAAAAATATACCGATGAGCACCACGCCTAGCCACGGGATCACAGGATAGTAATCGAAGGCTGGATGGGGGGAAGCAATCATGCCCAGCCATTCCAACCAGGGAAGGGCATGTCGCCAGGAGGTTACTTCGGGCAACAACAATAGCCCCACGCCGACAATCAAATTCAGCCAACGGAAGCGCAGGAATGGGTAGGCGAGGATGATGCTGAGTCCGATGAAATGCAGAATGCCGAATCGGATATAGGTGGATGGTTGGTAAAGGTAGGTGACCAGGCTTAACAGCACGCCCCATGAAAAAATAATCAATCCCCGACGGAAGAAGGGGCCGAAAGCAAGCCGCTGTTTCGCTTGCATCCGGTGGTATCGTAAGCTCATGGAGACGCCCACGAGGCCAATGAACATGATCGCGGTAGTGAGCTGCCAGTAATGCCAAAAGCCCGTATACATTTCGATATCCCAACCGGCCAATCCGTATAAATCCCAAACAAGGTGATAGATCACCATGATAAGGATAGCGACGCCGCGCAAAGCGTCCACTTCCCAAAGGCGATCGTGGCGAAAGTGGATGACAGGGCGAATGCTGCCCTTCATGCCTTGATACCAGGTCGTCAAAGCTGTCATATCTCTATTGTGCCCTAATTTGGTTTAACAGCCAAACAAACATCCCCCATAAAAATGAGCAGAAGATGAAGTCATGTTCGAAACTGTAGATCATTACTTCCGATGATATCAACCCTGTATCAGTATAATGAATTTTCCCTATCTGAAGGACGGTTCCTTGCGAGTTATAGTCTTAAGTAGCCGTGTATGTGTCTAAAGTAGATGCTGTTCATCATCGCAACCTGACAGGTTCCTCTGGCATTGCCTCGTTTTCAAATTGCCGTTGATATGCCGTCAAACTGGCCCTGCATTTGCAAATCCTGGTGGGAACCTGTCAGGTTAAAGCTGTCACAGGCAACCTATGGAGGCAAGTTGATGAAAACACTCGAGCGCCAGATTCCCACAACACTTTTTTCTGGGGATAGTGGTTGCGTTGATGAGCATCAGTGAAGGGTATGTCGAATTTGGGCCAGATTTCACTTGAGGCGCTTTGAATCGCGCCTGAAAGGCGCACTGTTTCTACTCCCGTCCGTGATCAGCTTGTTCGCTGGTGTTCTTTTTGCATGGATGCTTCCCATGAATCAGCATGTGAAGTCACGACGACGGGCCGTTTTGGCACTGGGGCCAATTTCCGGTGTCACCCTAATCCTTCGCATCCTGCATTGGATGTATATCTTACCGCCCTTCAATGACGCGATAAGAAACTTGAACGATGCTTTCGTCCACGCCACCGCTGTGGTTGAGATTGACGCAGGTGTGGTGGAAGCAGCGTCTTAGTGCGAATGAATGACGTCGATGACCAGCTTGCCGAAATGCTCGCCCGCCAGCATCCGCTTCAGAGCATCCACATACCCCTCCAGCGGCCATACACTATCGATGACTGGGGTGATCTTGCCCGCGAAGATGAACTCGAACGCATTGCGAGCATCCTCCATATTTCCCATGGTGCTGCCTATGATGCGTTGTTGACGGGCGAAGATGAGGTTAACGGGGACCTGGGCCTGATAGCCAGTGGTGCCTCCCACCGTCAACAAGCGCCCGTGCTTGCCCAGCGCCCGCAGGCTATTGCCCCAGGTGGCCTGGCCTACATTGTCCACCACCACGTCCACGCCCCTGCGGTCGCTCTTTTTCCATACGGCTTTGGCCCAGTTGGGCTCAACGCTGCGATCGATGATCCAGTCCGCGCCCAGCTCCTGGGCCTTCTCCGCCTTCCAAGCGTTACTGGCCACCACCCACACCGTTGCGCCCACCAGCTTCGCCAGTTGGATGGCGGTCATGTTCACGCCGCCCCCCGCGCCTACGATGAGCACGGTCTCGCCGGGACGTAGTCCACCATCCACGATGAGATTGCGCCAGGCAGTGACACCCACGAGATTGCCCGCGGCCACCAACTTCAAATCTACACCCTCGGGAATGGCGATGAGATTGCGGGCTGGGAGCTTCATGTATTCGGCACAGGAACCGCGTACATGTTCACCCACGATGCTGAAATGTTCGCATAGGTGCTGGTTGCCTTGCAGGCAATAGCGGCACTGACCACAGAACAGGGTAGGGTTGCCCGTCACCAGCTGACCGACTTCCCATCCATCGACTTGTTCTCCCACGGCCGCGATCTCCCCAGCGAAGTCGCTGCCCGGAATGTGAGGGAATTCCAGGTTTAGGCCGGGCCAGCCCTTACGCACCCAATCGTCCAGGCGGTTGATCGCGGCATAATGCACCTTGATCAGCACTTCGTCTGGGCCGATCTCAGGCGCGGGCATGTCATCCACCACCTCGTACACGTCGAGGTCGGGGCTATGTTCTCGAAAAATCACGGCTTTCATGAGGATTGGCCTCTCTATGAGTCAAAAGAGCGACGCCGAATTGGCACGCGGATAAGACGGATCAGGCGGATTAACGCGGATATTTTTCTTATTTCGTTGAATTGTAACGAGATCGTTGAATACGATTACTGGCTACCAGTCTGCGAAATTCCGGTTTTGGGCCGAAATTGAGCAATAAGCCAACTTCAATCTGTGTGGCTTTCAAATAGTTCATCAATTGCGTTTGATGTTGCTTTGAAATCGATTCGGCTGCTTTGAGCTCAACGATGACCAAGCGATCCACGAGCAGATCCGCAAAATACTCGCCGACTTGAACGCCATCATAATACACGGCAATGGACATCTGTTGCGTAACCGTATGTCCCCTTTTACGCAATTCGTGCGCCAATGCATTTTCGTACACTCTTTCCAGAAATCCATAGCCCAACTGATTATAAACGTGGAAGAAAGCGTTGAGTATTTTGCTGGTCAATTCTTTCTGCAAAAGTTCAACCATAACCGCTTCTCATCTCTATTTTCACAGGAGAGGCGGATACCTACGAATTGAAAAATCCGCGAAAATCCGTAGCATCCGCCTCATTCGCGTGCAATTTTGTGCTCACGCGATCAGCACGAGCCGCGGAGGCCCAGCTCGTTGCGGGCGATGACCATGCGCTGGATTTCGCTGGTACCTTCGTAGATCTCGGTGATCTTGGCGTCGCGGAAATAGCGTTCAAGAGGCAGTTCCTTCGAGTAACCCATGCCGCCGTGGATCTGCACCGCCTGATGGGTGACGAACATCGCTGTCTCGCTGGCGAAAAGCTTGGCCATGGCCGCTTCGGTGGTGAAGCGTTTGCCTGTTGTTTTGGCTTCCTCTTTGGCCATAGCAGCCTGGAGGATCAGCAAACGGCTGGCTTCGATGCGGGTCTTCATATCCGCAATCTTCTGCTGGATCATCTGGAATTCGCCGATGGGATGCCCGAACGCAATGCGCTCGCGGGCATACTGCACGCTCGCCTCATACGCGGCTTCAGCAACACCCAGGGCTTGAGCAGCGATGCCAATGCGGCCTGCGTCCAGTACGGTCATGGCGATCTTGAATCCTTCTCCAGGTTTGCCCAGCACGTTTTCCACAGGGCATTTGTAATCCTCGAACATGATTTCACACGTGGCGGACGCACGGATGCCCAGCTTGGGCTCCACCTTGCCCCGTACAAAGCCAGGTTGGCGGGTGTCGATAAGAAAAGCAGTGATGCCCCGATGCTTGGGGCTGGCATCCGGATCGGTGACCGCGAAGAGCACAAGGCGGTGAGCCACCGGGCCCGAAGTGATCCACGACTTCCGTCCGTTGATGATGTAATACTTGCCATCATCACTCAGCACAGCTTTGGTTTTCATGGTGCCAGCATCTGAGCCCGACATGGGTTCGGTTAACGCATAAGCGCCGATCTCTTCACCTGTCGTGATGGGAGGCAGCCAGGTTTGTTTTTGCTCTTCGGTGCCAAAGGTATAAATCCCATGACAATACAACGAGTTATTTACCGACATTATCGTTGAAACTGCAACATCCGCCTTGGCGATCTCCTCCATAGCCAGTACATACGAGATGGTGTCCATCCCCGCGCCCCCGTATTCCTCGGGCATCTCGATGCCCATAAAGCCCATTTCACCCATCTGCTTGATAATGGGCATCGGGAATTCGCCAGTTTCATCGTAATGGGCGGCCACCGGCGCGATCTCATTTTGGGCGAAATCCCGGGCCGCGTCTCGGATCATGAGTTGCTCTTCGTTGAGGTGCAGATCCATGGGGGTTGCTCCTTATAGATGGGTTATTGGATTGTTGAGTTGAACAGAAAATGACTTCTTGCCGAAAATTATAAAGATGAATGGCTAAAGACTAAATGAACGCAGTCCCAAACACGCTTTGAACATTAATCTTTAGTCATTATTCGAAAGTCGGCGGAGGTAACTTTTCCATGATCCCCTTGAGCCGCGCGTAAACGCTGTCCAATGTCTCGGGCATCACTTTGGTCTTGCCGATAACGGGCATGAAATTGGTGTCGCCCATCCAGCGGGGAACGATGTGGATGTGCAGATGCTCCTCCATACCCGCACCCGCGGCTTTGCCAATGTTAATGCCCACATTAAAGCCGTGAGGATGATAGGCCTGGGTGA
>WFTO01000024.1 GCA_015485435.1 Anaerolineae bacterium
CCCGTAACCCTTCATGCTTGATCCACTCTTGCAGCTTCACAAGTTCGATCTGCAATTTACGCAGTTCTTGTTCATAAAATTTCTTGGGTAATTTTTTCTTATGCAATGATGTAGGCGAATCCTCAGCCGCCATCTGTGGTTGTTGATCGGATGCAGAACTTTGTTCGGACATGATCGCCTCCGGGCCTTTTCGGATTTGTGAAGCGCAAGACTGTCATACCCCGCTATTATTCGATGGCTGTGCGTGCGAGCGTGAAAACATTGTAAAAGAGTATCCACAGTACGTCAACACGTCAGAGCAGGGCTATTTTCCCGTAATAGGTTTCCGCCATCTGCAGATACTCCCTCCGGTAGGTGCGAATCGCGTCCGGCACATGAGCAAGGATATCTCGCGCGATCACCCCTTCTTCACCCAGGTCTGCCGCCGCCAAATCGCCCGCAAGACCATGAATCAACACCCCCATCTGGGCAGCCGATTCCAGGTCAAAATGCAGAGCCGCGTACATGCCCGCGATCACTCCTGTCAACACATCACCGCTGCCAGCAGTGGCCATCCCGGCATTGCCGGTCAAATTAATGTAAACGTTGCCGTCGGGATGTGCGATAAGTGTATGCGCACCTTTCAAAACCACGGTCGCGCCCCACTTAACGGCAGCGCCACGGGCTATGTCCACACGATTGGATTGAACCTCGCGCACGGTCACGTTTAGCAAACGCGCCATTTCTCCCGGATGCGGGGTCAAAATCGTTGGTGCGGAACGATGCTTGATGACATCGAGGTGTCCAACCAATGCAGTGAGGCCGTCTCCATCGATAAGTAAAGGCCTGGTGATTTGCGCCGTCAAGGTCCGGACAAGGGCCTGCGTTTCAGGCTCCAACGAGATCCCAGAGCCTAAACACACCATCGTCATCCCTTCGCTTTCGGCAAGTAGATCATCCAGGTTCTCTAAAGCGATGCTGCCAGCCTCGGTTGCCCGTTGCGGCAAAAACACAATCTCACTGCCCTTGACGCCAATAAATGGCGCCACCGTTTCGGGCGTTGCCAGATAAGCCAGACCGCCGCCAGCGCGCAAAAAGGCCATCGATGCAAAATAGGGCGCGCCAAGATAGCGTTGCGCACCAGCCACGAACATAACTTTCCCGACCGAGCCTTTATGAGCATTTCCTTGCCGCTCGGGCATTGGAGGAAATGGGGAGATGGCTATGTAAAGATCCTTGCGCTCTCGCAGCTCCGGCGGAAAAGAGATATGAGTCACATACAAGTCGCCGCCGTATTCGAAACCCGGGAAAAGCAAATTGCCTGGTTTGGGCAAGCCGAATGTAATGGTCACATCGGCCTGAACGGCAATCCCCATCACCTGACCGGTATCACCCTGAATACCCGATGGAATATCGATGCTGAAAACCAGCGCAGGGCTGGCGTTGATTTGTGCAATAATGTCTGCATAACGACCGCCCACGTCGCGGCTCAAGCCGGTTCCGAAGATAGCATCGACAATCGCATCGGCCTCGGATAGAGCCGTATCGATCTTTTCGACGTCCTGATCGTCATGAACGAATGCCAGTGAAATGCCCAGCTTCTCGACCATCTCATAAAATGGACGCACGGTAGCGTCAAACTTGTCGGGCTTCCCTAAACAAACGATCAAGACGCGCGCGCCCATGGAATGAAGCTTTCTGGCCACAACCAAACCATCACCGCCATTGTGGCCTCCGCCACATACGACGACGATGTCCAATCCCGACAGATTTCCCAAGGTCTTTAACATGACGTAATACGCGGCTTCGCCCGCATTTTCCATCAGTATCGGGCCCGAAATTGCATATTGGTCGATGGCAGTGCGATCGAGCTGGCGCATTTGCGCAACGGTAGCGACTTTCATGCTCTTTTCTCCTGAAGGTTAATCTCTTCAATTTGGATAACGCACCTGTCATTCGTATGATGCCTGTTCAATGGCTTGACGGGCAAGAAAACTATCCTTATTGCTTAACCAATCAAAATACAATTCAACGAAATCATCGACGACCGCTTGTCGAACAGCACGATGGACGATGAGGATGTCCTTCCAATGCACTATACGTGGATGTCGCTGGGAATCGAAGATGGCGGGCCAGACCTCCGCCAACAGTTTCAAATGATAAAGCAACGGCGCAAAGGCGGCATCGACCAGAGAGAAATGCATTCCGGCAAAGAAAGGCCCCGCGGTCAGGCCTTGTTCCAACTGATCGAAATGGTCGTGCAAACGCGCCAAAGCCTTGTAGAAATCTTCTTCGTTTTTTGCAAACACGCAACGGTAATAATCACGCAAGCAGGTATCGGAAAATGCCATCCAGGCCCGGTGCTTTGCGCGCTGAATCATATCCGCGGGATGAAGGCGCGGGGGATAAGCCTCATCGAGATATTCGATAATTGCCGTGGATTCAAACAAAACATGGTCCTCCACCAATAACAGGGGAACTTTTCCCAGGGGAGAAATCTCATGAAACCACCGAGGTGGCTTGCTCAATTGGATATATTCGATCTCGTAAGGGATGTGTTTCACTCGGAGGGTGGTCGCAGCTTTATGGACATAGGGACAAAGTTGGTAGCTGATCAGTTTTAGGGTCATAGCGTTATTGGGTTGGGCGTAGATTTTTGGGACCGACAGGCTGGAATGGTTCGCCGGGGGGCGTCCAGAAAAACTCCATGGCCTTGCCGCCCCCGCGTTGGAAGTAATCAATTCGAACAGGATAGGTGCCAGCGGTCAGTTCAAGAGTCACGCCGATGGTATTGGGCTGATCGGGCGTTAACGCCTCTCCCACCACTCGACCATCCAGCCAAAAACGAACACCATCATCCGCTGCCAGATGGAAATGATACACGCCATCCACGGGCGCTAAGAGCTTCCCTGTCCAGATGACGCTAAAGGTCCCAGGCGTAGGCAATTCTCCAGGCCAGGCGAAGAGTAAAAAGGGATCGATCCTTGTCATGAAGGGATCTCCCGTCCAGGATTCACCATCAAAGTATCGTCCCCACAAACCTCCGCCTTTGTACGGCTTCCCTACGGCGGCGGCCACATCTGCCGCTGGAATAATCACCCGAAAATAGAGAGGCTGTCCCAAGCGATCTTTAACGATCTCGCCAGTGGCGTGAGGGTAAAAGTAGTAGAAATAATCCATGAGGTATTGATACTCTAGATCGAGCAAAAAGACAACATCCTGGCCCGTGTCTGGCAAGGGGAGATCGGTAGCGGGCTCGGCGACATGATAGCCCGGTTGTGCCAGACCGCCGCCTAAGGCGTCAAAGGGGCTGTAAAACCATGGCCCAATTCGGATTCCAACCGGCTTACTGGGCTGATAGCTAAAAAAGCGCACAGGCGAGAAGTAGTAGAGTCGCGGGCTTAAATACAACTGTTGCGTATCTTTGCGCGCCAACACGTCGTTGGCGACGGCATTTTCAAGAGGCGTGAAGGCCATATACACGGCATCGGAGCGAGCCTGACGTCGAAAATACATCTGATAATTCAACCATCCGGCAATCACCAACCCCAAAATCATCACAGCCCCAACGCCCCAACGCCACAGGCGATAACGTCGGCCCGGAAGCAACAACGCCCGCCAAGTCAGGTTATAAGCGTCTGCGGCCATGATGGCGATGGCTGGGGTCACCGCCAGGGTGCGGTAGGCCTGGGGCGCTTCTCCCAAACGTGAAAGAATGCCTCCGAGCATCGTAATCCATATCCAGATGACCACCAATCCCCTTCGGTGGTCCTTCCAACGCCATATCGACCACGCCGCAGCCATCAAGAAAAAAGCGCCAGTGATGGGATCGAGCATGGGCGCGCCAGGTAAGTTGTGACGGGCATTGTGATCCCCTTCTACATGGAACATAAGCAAGTGGCGTTTTGCTGATTCAACCAGCGGAGTCAGGCTGTCATCAGCTGCTCGAATATCATGGATTATGCTGACCTGCTGACTGCGGTTGAAAAAAGTAAAGGGCTCTTTGACGTAGGTAAAACCAATCGGAGCGAAGGTGAGAACGTACATCAAAGCAAACAACAACAATCCTTGCCAATTACGGCGCAAAAACTTCCGCTCCACAAGTACCCGATAGCCCAAATACAGGAAAATAACCACCACAGACATGCGAATAGCGACATAAGTATACATGGCCAATCCTAGCACGAGGCCAGCCACAGCCCAATCGCCTAACGAACGTTTCCTGGCGGCCCGCATGATAAACAGCAACGACACTACTTGCATCAATGGTGGATAAACCTCATTCCATCCCCAACGGCTCATGTTCACATGCCAGCGATTGAAAGCAAGAAATGCCATAGCCAATAACGCAGGATAAGGGCCATACATCTCCCGGACCAAAAAGAACAAGGCCACCACGGTTAGCACGCCAGGAATTAAGGACTGCAGTTTGATGGCCAGGAAGGTGGTTCCAAAAAGCCGGAAAAAGAGGGTTTGCAGGTAAATAAAACCGTTGGGGGTTTCGAACCATCCCGTGCCGAAAAGACTATCTGGGCGGCCCTCGAGGGTATGCAGAGCATCGAGGGCGGCGTTGGTCTCATCGATAAAAATGCCGGGCGGCATTTGCCGAATGAGATGAACTCGAAACCAAATCGCCACCGCCAGCACGAACAAAACGAGCGCCACCTCCACCCAGGGTTTAGGCCTGGGAAAGTAGATGACATTCATACGTGCGGTTAGATCTCGCCCACTTCGTTGCGGCCGTCGAGTTGAAACTGTCAGATCACCCGGCTGTTGGACCCGAGCCACGCCCAATTGGTGACGCAACGGCGGGGTTGCAACAGGCTCCTTTTTTATGAGCCTGTCGGCCTTCCATCCTGTGATTTGTGAAGCGCCGATGGCCATCCATAAAAGGCCTAATCCCCACCATCCTGCCTGACTCCATGAAAAAGGCTGTTGCCAGATGCGCCATAACGCCCAAAGGGTGACCACAAAACCACCCCAAAAGAGTGCCAGGGCCAACCATCGATGCAAACCTTGCGTACGAACGCGCTCCTCACGCGGTTCTTCGGGAGGGGGCCAATCCCGTTCAATGCGTATGAATGCGTAAATCCCCAAAAGCGTCCCAGCCAGAGTCAACCATGGCGAAAGAGGATGTTCTGCCGCCTTAGGCAGATGCCAGACCCCCAGAAGTGTAAGCGTTGCAGCCAAAAAGGCTAACCATGCGGTAATCATTGCAAAATTTGAGAGGGCTATCCAGACAATAGACAAACACGGATTCTCAAAATATTCTCAATTAGATTTTACGTTTCCGAAGGCAAAACGACAAAAGCCAAGGTTTAGTG
The DNA here is from genome assembly GCA_015485435.1 of Anaerolineae bacterium. Taxonomy (GTDB): domain Bacteria; phylum Chloroflexota; class Anaerolineae; order J102; family J102; genus M2005. Next base: position 5,304 of record WFTO01000024.1, read on the forward strand.
CATAGGGTCCGGCTGCGACGCGCCTTTGATGGTCATGGGCAGACCTGCCACCATGAAAATCACTCGATCTGCAGCTTGAGCCAACGTCTGATTGGCGCGCCCAAGCAGGTCGCGAT
>WFTO01000025.1 GCA_015485435.1 Anaerolineae bacterium
GATGTTTACAGCTCCATCCACATCGAAAAATACGAAGCTGAGGCTCGCGACACCAAGCTGGGTCCCGAAGAGATCACCCGCGACATCCCCAATGTTGGTGAAGACGCTCTGAAAAACCTGGATGAACATGGCATCATCCGCATTGGTGCCGAAGTGAAGCCTGGGGACATTTTGGTTGGCAAGATCTCGCCTAAGGGCGAAACCGAGCTCACCCCGGAAGAGAAATTGCTGCGAGCCATCTTCGGCGAAAAAGCCCGCGAGGTAAAAGACTCCTCCCTGCGGCTGCCCCACGGCGAACGGGGCAAGGTTGTCGACATCAAGGTCTTCACCCGTGAAGATAATCGAGACCTGCCCGCAGGCGTGGAAAGCATGGTGCGCGTGAGCGTGGCCCAGCGCCGCAAGCTCACCGTGGGGGACAAAATGGCAGGACGACACGGCAACAAAGGCGTGGTCTCTCGCGTCGTCGCCGAAGCCGACATGCCCTTCCTGCCTGACGGCACTCCCGTCGACATTATTTTGAACCCCCTGGGCGTGCCTGCCCGCATGAACATTGGCCAGGTGCTCGAAACTCACCTGGGTTGGGCCGCGGACCGACTTGGATTCAAGGTGATGACGCCCGTCTTTGATGGCGCCAGCGAGCGCCAGATTGAAGCGGAACTGGCTCGCGCCTGGCTCATCGACAAAGCCTGGAATGACGTCACTGAGGCCGCATTGGCCTGGGTGCAAGAGCTGGGCGAAGATGCGGGTGAGTTCGAAGATGACGAAGACATTCGCATCGCCTATATCGAGGAAGTCTATCTGGCAGACGAGGATGTCGATTTCGATCGCATTTTCCGCGATCGGGTGTACGCTCGCCGCACAGTGCTCCATCATTGGTTGCGCCAACGGGGATATGATCCCGACTTTCTCATGGTCTACGAAGATGATCCTCGCATCCTTGATGAGAAAGCCGCGGCTGACGAAGCGGTCATCGACACAGCGCTGGCCGAATGGATGCGGCATTATGGCGAGGATCCCGGCGAACTAAGCGGAGAAGAGCTGCAAAAGGCCGCCAATGAGCTTTCCAAACAGATCGGTTGGCCCACGCCCATTACCGGCAAAATGAAGGTCTTTGATGGCCGCACCGGCGAACCCTTCGAACAATTTGTCACGGTGGGCACCATCTACATGCTGAAACTCCACCACCTGGTGGAAGACAAAGTCCATGCCCGCTCGATTGGCCCATACAGCCTCGTCACACAACAACCTTTGGGAGGCAAGGCGCAATTCGGCGGTCAGCGCTTCGGCGAAATGGAGGTCTGGGCTCTGGAGGCGTATGGCGTGGCTTACATGCTTCAGGAAATGCTCACCGTAAAATCGGATGACGTCACAGGCCGCGTAAAGACCTATGAGTCCATCGTCAAAGGCGAGCCCATCCAGCCGCCCGGCGTGCCCGAATCCTTCAAAGTTCTGGTCAAAGAGCTGCAATCTCTGGCCCTGGATGTGGAAGTCTTCAACGAAAATGAAGAAAGCATTCAGCTGGCACGCGAAGAGAGCACCGATCTGCCCAGTCTGGGCTTCAGCCTAAAGCTGCCCGGTTCGATGACGGGCCGACGACGATAGAAAAGACCATCCCCCCCTATACCTGATATCCAATTCCGCCTCGATTGAAGGAGGTTTTCACCTTGGAAGTCAACAACTTTGACGCTATCCGTATCAGCCTTGCTTCGCCCGAAAAGATCTTGGAATGGTCTCATGGCGAAGTTCTGAAACCCGAAACGATCAACTATCGCACTCTGCGCCCAGAGCGGGACGGGCTATTCTGCGAACGTATTTTTGGCCCGACCAAAGATTACGAATGTTATTGCGGTAAATACAAACGCATTCGCCACAAGGGCGTGGTTTGCGAAAAGTGCGGTGTGGAAGTCGCGCCCGCGCGCGTCCGTCGTGAACGGATGGGGCATATCCAGCTGGTGTCTCCAGTGAGTCACATCTGGTATGTGAAGGGCGTTCCCAGTCGCCTGGGCCTGTTGCTGGATATTTCGCCGCGCAATCTTGAGCGCGTGCTCTACTTCGCCCAATACATCATCACCAAAGTCGATGAGGACCATCGCACGCGCACCCTGCAACGCCTGGAGCGAGAAATGCAGGCCCGTTTCGCTCGAGTCGAATCGGACGCCAGCGCACAGCTCGAGGCGGTGGAAAACGCCCGCGATGAAGCGATTGCCGCGGTCGACGAGGAAGAAGCTGCCGCCATCGCTCGCGCCGAAGAGGAGCTTGAGCGCAAAGCCGCGGAAGTGAGTGAAATCGGTCGTGAACTGCAAGCATACATTCAAAAAAACCGCGGCAAAAAGCTCACCAAGCCCATCCTGCTCCCCTGGCGAGAGGAGCCCCTGGTCCCCGCAGGCGAGGTGCTGGACTCTGGCCATCAGGAGATTTTGAACCGGGCATTGCAGGACCGGCTCACCGATCTCCAGGATGAACGCAACCAGGCCGTGGACGCCGCTCGGCGCCTGGCCCAGGTGAAACGCGAGGAACATCGCCGAGAAGCGGACGAATTGCTCTCCCGTCTGTATGAGCACATCGAAGGACGCAAAGAGAAGATTCGCGCGCACATGGAAGCGCAAATGCAAGAGCTGAAGAGCCTGCGCGAGGGCGAGCTCTTGACCGAAACCGAATTCCGCGACTATGAGGACCGCTGGGGCAATATTTTCAAAGCGGGTATGGGCGCGGAAGCCATCTACGAACTGGTTAAGCGCGTGGATCTGGACAAACTGGCCGAGGAGCTCCGCCACGAAATCCGCACCACGCGCTCCAAGCAACGCCAGCGAAAGGCTGCAAAGCGACTGCGTGTGGTGGAAGCCTTCCGCAAGAGCGGCAACCGCCCCGAATGGATGATCCTCACCGTCCTTCCGGTCATCCCGCCCGATCTGCGCCCGATGGTGCAGCTTGATGGTGGTCGCTTTGCCACCAGCGATCTGAACGACCTCTATCGCCGAGTCATCAACCGTAACAACCGTCTGAAAAGGTTGCTGGACCTGGGCGCGCCCAGTGTCATTGTGCGCAATGAGAAACGCATGTTGCAAGAGGCGGTGGACAGCCTCATCGACAATGGTCGACGCGGCCATGCCGTTAGCCGTAGCGGCAAGCGCAAACTCAAATCGCTGAGCGACCTGCTGAAAGGCAAGCAGGGCCGCTTCCGCCGCAACCTGTTGGGCAAACGCGTAGACTACTCGGGGCGTTCTGTCATCGTCGTCGGGCCCACCCTTAAATTGCATCAGTGCGGCCTGCCCAAGAAGATGGCGCTTGAGCTGTTCAAACCCTTTGTCATGCAAAAACTGGTGGAGCACAATTACGCCCACAATATCAAGAGCGCCAAACGTATGGTCGACCGCATGGATCCAGCCGTTTGGGATGTCCTCGAGGAGGTCATTCAAACGCGCCCCGTGCTGCTCAACCGCGCGCCCACCCTGCATCGTCTCTCCATCCAGGCTTTCGAACCCATCCTCATCGAAGACAACGCCATCCAACTTCACCCCCTGGCCTGTGCGGCATTCAACGCCGACTTCGATGGGGACCAGATGGCCGTACATGTGCCTCTTTCTGATAAAGCTGTGGAAGAGGCGCGCGAGCTCATGCTCTCCACCAAGAATCTGCTCAAGCCTGCATCGGGCGAACCCATCGTTGGCCCCTCCAAGGACATGGTCATGGGCTGTTACTACCTGACCGTGGAAGACCAGGACGCCAAGGGAAAGGGCAAGGTCTTCGGCGATTACGAAGAGGTACTCATGGCCTATGAGCTGGGCCATGTGGATCTGCGCGCCCCCATCAAGTTCTTCTATCGCAGCTGGCTGGACGACATCGCAGTCGAGGATCTGAACCTCCCCGAACGGGTGACGCAGGCTCTGCGAGATGCAGGCATCGAACATGCAGGACAGATTGTCAGCATCTATCAAGAGCATGGTCGCAAAGGGATCGTGGATCTACCAGGCATTGGTCCGGCGGCGTTCCGCGACATCATGGACGCGTTCAAAGAAAAATCCATCCTCCCAGAAGAGGAAACGCCCACGGGGATGATCGACACCACCGTGGGGCGGGTCATCTTCAACTTCTACATGCCTCCCAAGATCCGCTTCATCAACAAACTGTTGGATAAGAAGGTATTGAATGATTTCGTGGGCACGGTCTATCAGCGGATGGGTCCTGAAGGCACGCCCGAGGTGGTCGACACCATCAAGGACATTGGCTTCTACTTTGCCACCCGCTCCGGCATGACCATTGCCGTCTCCGACATTCATGTGCCCCCGAGCAAAGAAGACATTGTCCAACGCACCTCTGAAGAGGCGGACAAGGTTGAGCGTCAATATCGTCGCGGTTTGATCACCGAAGATGAAAAATACAACAAAATTGTGGAGCTGTGGACCCACGCCACGGATGAACTGACCAAACAGGTGCAACAGCTGCTTGACCCCCGCGAGGGGCTGGGAGCCATGTCCCATTCTGGTGCTACCAAGGGTGGCGTGCAGCCCATTCGTCAGCTGGCAGGCATGCGTGGCCTCATGGCCGATCCCTCTGGCCGCATCATCCCTCTGCCCATCCGCTCTAACTTCCGCGAAGGACTCACTGCGCTGGAATACTTCCTTTCCACCCATGGTTCTCGCAAGGGTCTGGCCGACACGGCGTTGCGGACCGCAGATGCCGGGTATCTAACCCGTCGGCTCGTGGACGTGGCCCAGGATGTCATCGTCACCGAGGAAGATTGTGGCACCGACCACGGCATCTGGCTGACGCGCCAGGAGGCGGCAGAAGCAGGAGTGCCCTTTGCCGAGCGCATCAAAGGACGCTCGCTGCTGGAGGATGTCTTTGATCCCGAGACTGGAGCGCTGCTGGCGTCGAAAAACGAGGTTATCGATCAGGAAGCGGCCATATCCATCGCTCATTCTGAAATCGACCGGATTTATGTGCGCTCGCCGTTCACCTGCGAGACCGAATTCGGGATCTGCCGCAAGTGCTACGGCGAAGACCTGGCTCGCGGCGGCGTCGTCGAGCTGGGTGAGGCTGTGGGCATCATCGCCGCCCAGTCCATTGGCGAACCCGGCACGCAGCTGACCTTGCGCACCTTCCACACCGGCGGCGTGGCCGCTGGCGGCGACATCACCCAGGGTCTTCCTCGCGTGGAAGAGCTTTTCGAGGCCCGAAACCCTCGCGGCGAAGCCGTGATCGCCGAAATCGACGGCGTCTTCGATGTCTATTGGGACGAAGAACAGCGTTATGTCTCTGTGACCAACACGCAACTCATCCGACACGTGGTCGAGATACCCGATGGGTATGAGCTCGTCATTTCGGATGGCGATCGCGTGGCGCCTGACACGGTCGTGGGCCGTAATGCGGAAGGGGCGGAGATCCTGGCTGGCGAATCGGGCGAGGCCTATCTTGAGGATGGCGTGGTTTACATTCGTCGTGAGGACACCCAGGTTTGGACGAAGCCTATCTCCCCGACGGCGCGTCTGCGGGTAGAGAAAGGACAGCAGGTTCATGCAGGTCAACAGCTCACTGAAGGCTCGAAAAACCCCAAGGAGATCCTGCGCATCCAGGGCCGCGAGGCGACGGCCATGTATATCCTGAACGAAGTCCAGAAGGTGTATCGTTCTCAGGGCGTAGGCATCCATGACAAATACATCGAGATTATTTTGCGCCAGATGCTTCGCCGGGTAACGGTCATCGATCCGGGCGATACGGAATTCTTACCCGGCGAAATCATCGACCACTTTACCATTCGCAACATCAACGATCAGATACGAGCCGTTGGCGGCCTGCCCGCCGAATATGAATATACCCTCATGGGCGTGACCAAGGCCTCGCTAAACACCGAAAGCTTCCTGGCCGCGGCCTCCTTCCAGGAGACGACTCGCGTGCTGACCGATGCCGCAGTGCGAGGCGCCGTAGACCATCTGCGCGGGCTGAAGGAGAATGTGATCATCGGCAAGTTGATTCCCGTCGGCACGGGCTTCAAAGCCCGAATGGAAGCAGCTGCTCGACGTAAAGCGCTTGAAAAGGAAGCGGAACGAGAGCGCAAGGAGGAGGTCGAAACGTTGGAGGCCATCATCGGCGAAGAGGTTCCCGCGCCAGAATTGGCCGAATTCGACGAACTCGGCATGCCCATGGGCGGTCTGGCGGGCGCGGATCTGGACGAGCTGCTGGCTGAAGATAGCGGCATGGGATTGGAAGGTGGCGATCTGGATGACATTCTCTAACC
>WFTO01000026.1 GCA_015485435.1 Anaerolineae bacterium
TCTGCTCCCTGTCCAGATGATTCCACTGGCGGCGGGAATTATACCAGGCCACGCCCGCGGGACTCAGCAGCAGGTCCAGGGCGAAGGCGCCCATCCACACGACGCTCGCGCCAGCCAGTAGCCATAGCATGGCCTTGATGCTGAACAAGGGCACGCCCGCGCCCACGCGGGCGAGAAGCCACATGCCCAGGCCCGCCAAGAGGGCAATCTGCCAGGTCTTGATGGAAAAGCCTATGGCCCGGCTTGTGTAATCCCCTCTGAGGTGTTCTTGGACGGGCTGGGCGGCGCTCTGACGCTCTGCCAGGGTCGCGGGGTTCATCGGGGCAAGCTCCCCCGCTGTGGACTCCTCCTCCGCCCGGACGGGGATATAGGTCACGCCCCCATCCCGGCGGAGAATGGGCTTCATGGTCACAATTTTTTGGTCTTGATTCATTTTTGCTTCTCCTTTGAGAAATACCCGTCAACAGGACTGTGGCGATTGTGGGCGTCTCGTAAGTCGTCTTCCAGGAAGCGAATGTAGTGCTTTAGCGTAGTGATGTCACTGTGGCCCAAAATGGCGGCCACCTGGTAGACGTCCATCCCCGAACGCAGACACCACAGGGCGCAGGTGCGGCGGAAGGTGTGAGGTGTAAGGTGTGGGATGCCTGTCTTTTCCCTCAGGCGACGAAACAGCATCCGCACGCCAGCCACTAGCAAGCGGTTCCCGGTGGTGAAAGAAATCCACAGCGGGGCGTAGGGCGGCGGGGCGTCACGGTTCAGCAAGTAACGGCGCACGGCCCGGCGGCTGCCAACTCCCAAAAATGTCACCCGGTCCTTTCCCCCTTTCCCGTCTTGTACATAGACGACGCCACGCCCCAGGTCCACATCCCCCACGTTCAAAGCGGCCAGCTCTGCCCGCCTCACTCCCGTGTCCAGCATGAACAACACAAGCGCCCGGTCTCGCAGCGTGTCAGTAGCGTCCAGGATGAGGTCCACCTCCTTGGGCGTAAAGGCCACAGGTCGAGGGCGGTTCAGCTTCGGCATGGGCACGGTGCGCATGGGCGACGCGTCCAGCACGCCCTCCCTCACAAGAAAATTCAGCCATGCTTTTACACACTTCGCACCTGTGTTGACGCTGGCGGGCTTCAGGCCCTCATCTTCCAGGCTCAACAGCCAGCCCCGAATGTGACCGGGCGTGATAGCTTCCACAAAGGCCACATCTTCGCCTTGCAGAAAGTCCACAAAGCGCCCTATCATATAAGCGTATTGCTCTTGTGTCCTGGCCGACAGCCTGCGGAGGCGGATGTCTTCTTGATGCATCTTAACAGCCAATCCGAGAGGGGTTAGAGGGTTTGACATGGGCCTTTTCCTTGACTCATTGCGCCCCCTTCACTTCTCGGATTGGCATTTACGGGCGGGTAGCTCAGTTGGCCAGAGCGCCTCCCTTACAAGGAGGAGGTCACAGGTTCGAGTCCTGTTCCGCCCACACAACCAGCCGCCATGCGCCCGCATGAGCGGCTTTTTTATCGCTTGCAAAGACTGCACCCTTCAATCCCTCCAGCCTCTCTCTCAACAACGCGAACTTTATTTACACGATTATAAAAATCTTACGATAATCTTATCTATTTTTTGTTGACAAATGTAAAATTACCCACTATAATAAGGGCAGGCAGGTGAAGGTGAAGCTTTGGCGCATTGCTGCGGACTGTCCCCCGAGGTGCTTCCCCCCCGTTCCCCACATAGGCTGTCTGGATAAAACACAGTTAAGTCGCGCAAGGTGGTTAGCTGGCGTTTAAAAACAGAGGAATCCTATTATTCAGGTTAGACGGTAGCTCATTTCCAACAGGGGATGGCTCCTTCTCATACATAAACAATCGCCCGACGGGTGGCGATGGTGAATCTTATTTGTATCACTCTTATTCTCGGAGGTGTAAGATGTTACTTCAACTGTTATCTCAACAACTGGCTTCATTCGTGAACGGCTGGGTGGAAAATGAGGAAGGGCAGGACTTGATCGAATATGCCCTGATCATCGTGTTGGTGGTCCTGGTCGTTGTCGCGGCTTTGACGGCCCTCGGTGGTCAGGTTACCGGTGTCTTCAACCAAATCACCGATGCTCTCGGAGGTTAATCCATCTACAAAAGACATTTCTGGCAGCAGGCATGCGAGAACACCCAAACGTTCTCGCATGCCTTTCCAGAGACAAGCGCGCGACGCCACAGGTCCATGCCTTCTCTCATAAAGCAACCTGTGGCGAGCGAGTCTCGTTTCAGCATAACAAAGAATTTGGCGTCAGTCAAACAAGCTGACCTGAACCAAATGCGAATTCAATTACCAAGACGCTCATTGCGTCAGGGGTTTCGTTGTGAATTCGGGCAGGACTTGGTGGAGTTTGCACTAGTTCTGCCCTTCATTTTAATATTAACCATCGGTGTGATGGATGTTGCCCGCGTTGTGATGATATATAACACGATCAGCAATGCCGCCCGTGAAGGCGCCCGTTATGGGGTTGTTTATGAACATGCTAATATAAACCAGATAAAAACTCATGTCATCGACATCTCACCAGGCGCGAATCTCACAAAAGACAACATCGAGGTCTCTATGTCTAACCAGGAAGTCGAGGTCAATATCACCCTGGACGTACCATTAATTGTGGGTTATATTATGGATGCAGCGGGAGGACGGGGCGCGTTGACGCTCACAGCCAGTTCTCGCATGCGGCTTGAATATTGATATCTTTATATGCGATTCTTTTCGGTTGCATTGTCATCATTGTTGTTCAAGGAATTCTTATCATGGCTCGATTAAGGGGTTTACTCTGGCTTATTGCAGGATTGCTTATTGCGATTATCGCGGGTTTTGTCGCGTATGTGACCCTAGCTCGCGCCACGGTACAAATAGGAAGCGTTCAAACCATCGAAGCAAAAAGCCAAGTTGTTGTTGCCACTCGCGCAATTTCGGTCGGCACGCTTTTGCGAAAAAGTGACCTCAAGCTCGAAGAACTTCCTGTCAAAGCAATTCCAGACGGGGCAATCACACGTATCGAGGATGCCGTTGACAAGTTAACGCTGGCAGATATTTATGCGGGAGAAGCGGTGTTATCTCAACGTTTGACAGACCCCAATATCGTCTCAGGAGATGGACGCATTGCAGCGATTGTTTCTGAAGACCAAGTGCTCATGGCGTTGCCCGCGGCGGATTTACTGAGCAATATCAATATTTTAAAACCGGGAGATCATATTGATTTGTTGTTTTCGTTAGATACGCCTTATAGCGAAATCGTACAAACCAATCAAGGCGATAATACGATCGTCTTGCAGACGCTTTCTCAACAAAACACCAAACAAACCACCTTCGCCGCCCTAGAAAACGTCACCATTGCAGCCATTATCGACCAAAACCTTTACACTTCTTCCAACGAAGACAAAAATAACCTAACAGCTGCAGGAAGTGGCACTGTCCGTTCAGGAAATGTTGCTCTTTTGGTCACTGTTTCACCCCAAGATGCCCTCACGCTTAAATACTTGAAAGACGCCGGGGCAATCATTGATTTCGTGTTGCGCTCCCCCACCAACGACCGCCCATCTATTGTAGACCCCGTAGATATGAATTACATCATCAACCGATATCAACTACCCACCCAATAATTGCCCACAGAAAACACCATTTCCACCTCGCCTTCACAAAAATCCACCCTCTCATTCTTAAAATTACACCGAAACCATGTCGCTGTCTGGCGCCACCTTACGATTATTATTGGTTAGTTCCCACGAGGGATGTCGAGACACCCTTGAAGAAGCCCTTGCAAGCAAGATACCTGGGGCTTTTCAACTCTTTTGGGTCTCACTGCCCGATGTGGCAGAAAAACGTGCACGTGAGCTTTTGCCTCATATCATCTTTGTAGATGACGATCTGTCGGGTGCTTCTCCCAGCGCCATTGTAAGGCGATTGCGCCAGCATGTCCCTAACGCCGCATGTGTTGTTGTGGTTAAGGAGCACAATACAGCCGAAGCGCAACGAGCCGTATTGGAAGGGGCTCGGGCATTTCTCGTAAAACCAGTGAACGCCGACGACTTAATGGCGGCCATCCAGCTCATTTTGGAACAACCCACCGAACAAGAAAGTAGCTCCAGTCCCTCACCCCTTTTCGCTAAAGGCAAAGCGTTGGTTTTCACCGCCCCCAAAGGAGGGACAGGCCGCACGACATTGACCGTCAACACGGCCATCAGCATGCATCGGATCATCGATCAAACAGCTGCGGTGGTTGATGCCGACTTCTATGCGCCATCCGTCGATATCGCACTCAATCTTCATAGCGATAGAACAATTCTCGATCTCCTCCCTCGGCTCTCTCATCTCGACGAAAATATCGTGATGAGCGTCATGACGCCCCATGCATCGGGCGTCCATGCGCTTTTGTCACCCCCGCCACAACACCATCCGCAACCAATCCCTCTGCCCCAGGTTCAGGAGACCATCATGGGGCTAAAACGAGTCTATCCTTGGAACTTTATTGATCTTGGTATCAATATCGACGAAACCACCCTGGCGTTCCTTGATAGCGCTGACGCTATCATCGTCAACATGTTGCCCGAACTGGCAGCTTTACGCAACGCCCGTTTGTTGTTGGACCTATTCTATTCCAGAGGGTATCCCAAAGAAAAAATTTTCGTCGTGCTCAATCGCTGGGATATGGAAGGCGGCATTCCGGCAGAGGACATTGAGAAACGCCTGCACATCAAAATCTCTTTCCGCATTCCCGATGATCAGCCATTGGCCACCTATGCGCTCAATCGCGGCGTCCCTGTATGCATGAGTCACCCAAACAGCGCCCTCGCCAAATCATACCGAGATTTTGTACGGTTCCTTCTCAAGCATTGCCAACTTCCCCCAGAACTCAAAGCAGTCGTCGAACAGGAAGAGGAAAAGAGAAGCCTTCGTGAACGCATCCTCACTCGTTTTCGGAGAAATGAAGGATGATTCTACCCCTTGCGTTTGGTTTTTTGATTGGAACCCTGGTGTTAATGGTATTCTTTGTCATTTGGCGCTTTTTTGGCCCTTCTGGCGATGACATCGAAAACCGTCTCCTGGATTATGAAATTGAATATGAGCTTTATTCCGCCGCAGGTATTGCCACACTGCAAGAAGAAAAAGAGAAACGGGCGCTTCCAATCATTAAACGGCTTTTCGTACGAGGCGCTTTTGGCAAAAAACTGTCACTTTTGCTCTCCCAGGCAAATTGGTCGCTGAATCCCGCCGAATTCGTTTTACTCATGATCATCGGCGCCATGACCGGGGTCGTAATCGGCATCATCAGCTCGAACGTCCTGTACATCGCAATTTTCAGCCCTTTACTGGCGTTTCTGCCCTACTTCTTTCTGCGCAGAAGCGCCAATAAACGTCGCATGGCCATCGGCGAACAAACATCGGATTTATTGAAATTTCTGACCGGCGCGTTACGCGCCGGGTTTGGGCTGAATCAGGCATTAGAAAGCATTGCCGATCAACTCCCATCTCCCATGAAAGAAGAAATTCAGCGCGTGATTCAATCGGTACGTTTGGGCCTTTCTCTGCCCGAAGCACTCATGCTGATGGCCCAACGCGTGGAATCCGATGAACTCGATATGTTGGTAGTGGCCATTAACGTCCAATATGAAAGCGGAGGAAATCTGGCGCCCACCCTGGAAAGCATCGGAAAAACCATCCAGGATCGCCTCCGTTTGAAACGCGAAATTCGATCGTTAACGGCCCAACAACGGTTCACAGGATACATTTTGGCCTTATTGCCCATCGGGCTTGCCATTTTGCTCTATTTCATCAATCCGAGTTACATTATGCGGCTTTTTCAACCTGGTTGGATACGCCTTCTACCCGCGACAGCGGGCCTGATGATGTTTATGGGATTTCTCGTGATCCGCAAAATCGTCCAGATCGAGGTATGACGCCATGGATATTGCCGCATATCTGGAAAAATACAGCCATCTCTTATCCCCAACGTCGATAGCCGCACTGGTCAGCCTCTCTATTTTCATGCTTTGGTTGGCCATCTCCTCCTTCCGTTCTCCTGAAGACATCGAGGAGCGGCTGGAAGAATACATGGTGCGCCCCACGGAAACCAAAGAAAAAACCCCAGACGCTTATGGCATAAAATGGAGCACCTACCAACAACTGCTTTTTAATGTTTTACGAGCATTAGGACGATTGGGCCCGCAAAAAAACACAGGGAAAATTGAACGCATGCTCGCAGAGGCGGGCAATCCCGGAAATTTAAGCGCCCTTGACTTTATTGGCTTGCGACTCCTTAGCGCCATAGTGATCGCAGGATTGACGTTCCTGATTGTCTTCAAAAACCCTTCCAGCAGTTCCTGGTTGTTCCTATCGGTCTCTGCCCTATTTGGCTACATGTTGCCCACCTTCTGGTTGCGGCGACGGATCAAAAAACGACAAAAAGAAATCTTGCGCGCCCTTCCCGACGCCCTCGACATGCTCACAATCGGCGTAGAAGCAGGCCTGAGCTTCGAAATGTCTATGTTGCGCGTGAGCGCACAATGGGACAACGAATTAACTCGCGAGTTCCGCCGAGTCGTTGCAGAAATCCGCCTTGGAACCCCGCGCTCCCTTGCGCTTCAACACATGGCCGAACGCACGGGAGTCCAGGAACTACGAGCTTTTGTCACGATCCTTAACCAATCTGCAGAGCTAGGCATCAGCATTGCCAACGTATTGCGCAGCCAGGCAGATGACCTTCGTGAATTTCGCCGTCTGCGCGCAGAAGAACTCGCCCACCAGGCCACGGTCAAAATGATCTTTCCCCTGGTTTTTCTGATCTTTCCGGCTCTGTTTGTTGTGATTTTGGGACCGGCCATCTCGATATTCCTGAATCTCTTCGGCACAGCTGGTCAATAACCATCTCTGGTCTAACGTGTCGGACCAGCATGCACCAGCTCGATTATTCGCCGGGGGTGCGTCTCTTTCTCTCCCTCTCGATCATTGGAGTATTGCGATCATGGTGAGTTCGCCTCCCAAGGATCCGCTTTTCGAACAAGGCATGCAGCATCTGCAAAACGCAGAATGGGACGCTGCTATTGAATGCTTCGAAGCATTGCAGAAACGCTATCCTGATAATAAAGCTGTTAAACACGCGCTGGAAGAAGCCCTTCTAAAGGCCGATTTAGAAAAAGAGGTTCATATCCAACCTCGCCGCTGGGCGTTTCCTGCAAAACGATATCTCATCGGCCTGGGTATCATCTTCATCCTCGGCGTGTTTATTGCGGTTGGCGTGTATGTGATCAATCAGCGGATCCTACCCGTGATCGCAGAAATGAAAAGCCAAAATCAAACGCAAATTTATCTAACCCAAGGTTGGGAGTACCTAGAACAGGGCGATCTGGACAATGCAGAGCGGGCTTTCAAACAAGCAGCGTCATTGGATCCCAACAATCCGGAAATACAAAAGGCGCTGGCTGCTCTGGACAAACAACGGGAATTGAATGTCCTCTATGAGAAAGGAGTGCATTTGCAAGAGGAGGGAAATTACGACGAAGCCCTCAAAGCGTTGATGGATTTTGTGGCCCAAACCACCAATTATCGCGACGCACCCCAACGCATCCAAGAAATCCAACAGCAGAAAGAATTACAAGAACTGTTTCAACAGGCGGAATCTGCTTATCTGGCGGGAGATTACGAAAAGGCTGCCGATTTATTCGAACAGCTTCGTACAGTAAATAGCGTCTTTGAAAAAGAGGAAGTCTCTAAACGATTGTATGAAGCCTATATGAACTTGGGCTATTCCACGTTGAATGCTTCTTACGTTTCCACCGTCGAAGTCGAAAAAGCGCTTTCTTATTTCAAAAAGGCCCTTACTGAATTTCCTCGCGACACAAAAGCATTACGAGAAAAAGAACTCGCAGAATTTTATCTCGAAGCTCTCAAGGCAATTGGAGAGGGGCGCTGGCAAGCCGCCGCGTTGGCGCTGAATTCCATCTATCAACAACGCCCCAATTATCTTCGTGGACGCATCGTCCCCATGCTTTATGAAGCACTGATCCAAAGCGGCGATCTCTATCGCATGGCGGATGATTTGCCCCAGGCTTATGAACAATATCGTCTTGCCTGCAATTTACCGATCAAAGACAAAACACTCTGCAAGGCCCGCCTCCATGAAGTCATTC
>WFTO01000027.1 GCA_015485435.1 Anaerolineae bacterium
CGGGCCCATGGGTCATCGCTTGGTCCTGAAGGTCACATTCTCCACCCTTGTCGCAGATAGGACAGTCCAAAGGATGGTTGGCAAGGATGACTTCCAGGGTCCCTTTACGAGCATCCTTGGCCCGTTCGGAATTATAATAGAAGACCGCACCTTCGTTGACGCGCGTAGTGCAGGCGGTGACCAACATCTTGCCGCGACGTCCCTCCATTTCGACCAGGCACATTCGACATGCGCCCAGGGGATCGAGTTTGGGGTGTGAGCAGAACACGGGGATGTGAATGCCCGCTCGAGCCGCGGCTTCTGTGAGAAGTTCGCCCGGTTTGGCGTGAATTTCTTTGCCGTCGATGGTGATTGTTATCCAATCAGACATAATGGGAAGAAGATGGCTTGCGATGAGTGTTTTGAGGGCTTGACGTTAAAAATGGCAGGACGAAAACGGAATTGACAAATAGCCAGGGTTAATCAAGCTTATTTTCTAACGGTTTGCCGTGATATTGTCGGTAAATCGGCCTGGCGGGAATGTCAGGCTTTTTCAGATCTGGATTGGTGTTTAAGATGTATTCCTCGAATTCCGGCCGGAAGTGGCGCAGCATGCTCTGAACGCCCCAAACCGAGGCAGCGCCGAAGGGACAGAAGGACTGTTGTTCGATATATTTGGCAATATGCTCGATCTCTTGCAGGTCTTCAAGCGTGCCTTGTCCCGCTTCGATGCGCTCCAGAATGGTTTCGATCCAGGTGCCGCCTTCTCGGCAAGGACTGCATTTCCCGCAAGATTCCTCTCGGTAGAAGGCGGAGGTGCGACGTGCAATGGGAATGATATTTTCCCCTTCGCAGATGACGATCACGCCGCCTGAACCCAGCATCGATCCCGCGGCTTGCAAGGATTCGAAATCCATGGGCGTATCGAGCTGGTCCGCGGTTAGCTGGGGCATGGAGAGACCGCCGGGCACAATGCTCTTGATTGGCCGATCATCCACAGTCCCTCCAGCCAGATCGTAAATGAGCTGACGCAGCGTGATGCCGTAGGGGACTTCATACACGCCTGGTCGCTTCACCTGCCCGCTCAGTGAGAGCAGTTGAATGCCGGGGCTGCGTTCGGTTCCCCATTGCCGATACCAATCCGCCCCATGCTGCATGATGTGTCGAACCTGGGTGATGGTCTCCACATTATTGACGATCGTCGGTTTGGCGTACAGGCCTTCGACGGCGGGGAAGGGCGGCTTCAGGCGGGGATGGCCGCGGAAGCCTTCTAATGAACTGAGCAACGCTGTTTCCTCGCCGCAAATGTAGGCGCCAGCGCCCGGATGCACAATGATCTCCAGATCGAAGTCGGTGCCGAAGATGCCCTTGCCCAACAATCCCTTTTCTTTGGCCTCGGCAATGGCATCCAGCAGGCGCTTGCGGGGATGCATGTATTCGCCGCGTATGTAGACGAAGGCGTAATGCGCCTGGATCGCCCAGCTGGCGCAAATGATGCCTTCGACAAGCGAATGAGGATCAAACTCCAGGATGAGACGATCCTTGAAGGTGCCTGGTTCAGATTCATCCGCGTTGACGACTAGATAGCGAGGAAAGACATCTTGTGGCAAGAACCCCCATTTGATGCCCGCTGGGAATCCTGCACCGCCACGACCGCGAAGCCCCGCCGTCTTGACTTCGTTGACCACGGCTTGCGGATCCATTTGCAAGACTTTTTTGGCGGTTTCGTAGCCGCCATCGGCTAAATAACTCTCGATGGTGTGGCTTTGGGGCTTGTCGATGCGGCGGAGGATGTAATTCGTGGCAGGGAGGGTGTCGTCGCCTTTAAAGTAATCGTGATGATAGGGGACGTCTTCGGGCCAGCGACTCATGGGGAGATCGTCGCCAGATAGCAGATCCTCCAGCATAGCGTCTACTTTGTCTGGCGTTACGCCTTCGTAGTAGCGTCCCCAATCACTGTGGCTTTTGCGGACGAAAACCACTGGGGCAGTGCCACAAGATCCCAGACATTCCATATGGTCCAGGGTGAAATTGCCATCGGGTGTGGTTTCACCGAAGTCGATGTGCAACTTCGCTTTGAGCGCTTCCGCGGTCTCGTTCGCGCCTCGAAGCATGCATGAAACGTTGGTGCATAATTCTAGGTGATATTGGCCATGGGGCTCTTTGTAGAGCATGTTGTAGAAGCCGGCCACCGCATGGACTTCCATTGGCTCCAGGCCGAACATCTCGGCAATCTCGGCCTGGACGTCTGGCGGCAGCCAGCCATGCTCTCGTTGCGCCACGTAAAGCGCGGGCAGCAAGGCGGAACGGGGGCGCGGGTATCGCGCCATTAAGGCTTGGATTTCGGAGCGGGCGTTGGATGAAAGCATAGGAGTTCAAGTGGAACGAGGGAATCGTCTGGAAGGAATTGCCGTTTGTTAATAGTGATTATGAAGATGGGGATGATATTTATCTATCGACGTCGCCAAGCACAATATCAATGGTGCCGATGATGACCACCAGATCGGAGAAGAGATGCTCTTTGGACATCAGCGAGATAGATTGCAGGTTGGTGAAGCTAGGTGTGCGTATTCGGAGACGATAGGGATGGGCGCTGCCGTCGGACACAATGTAAAAGCCCATTTCTCCTTTGGGCGCTTCAATGGCCCGATAGACTTCGCCTGCCGGGGGCGTGAGGCCTTCGGTATAAAGTTTGAAATGATGGATGAGCGCTTCCATGCTTTGATCCAAAAGGTCCCGCTTAGGGGGCACAATTTTGGGATCATCCAGCAGGTAGTCTCCTTCGGGCAATTGGGCGGCAGCCTGTCGCAGGATGCGCACAGATTGTTTCATTTCGGCCATGCGTACGAGGTAGCGGCCGTAGCTATCTCCTAATTCCGATGTGGGGATGTCGAATTCATATTGGTCGTAGCCGCAGTAGGGTTGGGCCCGACGCAGATCGTAGGCGATGCCGCTGCCCCGCAACATGGGGCCGGTCACGCCCATAGCGATGGCGTCTCGCTGGCTAAGGTAGCCGATGCCCTCCAGGCGTTTTCGCCAGAGGGGGTTCTTTTCGAGCATGGCCTGGTATTCGTCCAGTCGCTCATCCATGTACTCCAGGAATTCAGTCATCCTGGGGATGAATGCGGGAGGCAGGTCCTCTGAGACACCGCCGATACGCATGTAGGAGGTGGTCAAACGAGCGCCGCAAGCCATTTCGAAGAGGTCCATGATCTCTTCGCGCTCGCGGAAGGCATACATGAGCAACGCATGTCCGGTGCCACTGACGTCCAGGGCGTGGGTGCCCAGCCAGACCAAGTGCGCGGCGATGCGTTGAAGCTCCGCCATGATCACGCGAATGACCTGGGCCCGGGGCGGCACTTCGATCCCTAACAGCTGTTCAACGGCCAGGCAATAAGAAAGGTTATTTTGCATGGCCGAAACGTAATCCATGCGATCGGTGTAATAGACAAAGTCCTTATAGCGGACATGTTCTCCCTGTTTTTCGAACCCACTATGCAGGTAGCCGATATCGGGTTCCACGTTTTTTATGCGTTCACCGTCCAGCTCCACGATCAGACGCAACACTCCATGCGTCGAAGGGTGTTGCGGACCCATATTCACAACCATATGGGTGCCATCCATGCCTTTGGGAATGGCCTGGGGCGTTTGTTCGGGCTGCATGATCTGCCGCCCCAACATTTTGAATTCCTCATCGTCCCAGGTGACCGAAAACGGAACGCGTTCGCCCCCCAAAGGCAGTTCCTTACGTAGGGGGTGTCCGGGCCAGTCGTCGGGAAGCAGGATGCGTCGCAGATCGGGGTGGCCTTCATAACGCACGCCAAACAGATCGTACGCTTCTCGTTCATGCCAATTGGCCGTAGGCCAAATGCTGGTCACGCTGGGGGCGACAGGCGCGTCTCCTCCTGGCAAGGGAACTTTGATCTGCAACAGTTCGCCATTCCGAGCCACCGAACGCAGATGATACACGCCGACGAAGCGAGCTTCGGCGTCGGGATTGAAGTCAGGCAACTTCAGGCGATCCACCACGGTGGGGTTGCTGAGCAGATCAAACGCCAGGTGGTCGCGCAGAAATCGGCCGACTTCCAGCAAGTGCTCGGAGTTGACGGTGATGGAGGGCACGCCTGAGGCGTCGCCGGTTTCTAGCACAGCGTCGGGAAGGTGTTGACGAAGGGCATGGATAGGATCTGTCATGATATCGATCAAACAAGCAAACGTTTGTAGGACGGAGGTCATCGGCGCGCATCCGATGACCGAGGGCGAAGCTTATGCTCCGGGAAGGGGTGGGAGGTCGGTGGACGTGTTGGGCAGCAGAATGCCCGTTTCCGTCGCTTTCGGGGCGTTATGATCTCTCAGATGCTCATGCTCAATCTTCTTTTGTAGCATGGTTAGAGCGTACAACAGCGCTTCGGGGCGGGGAGGACATCCGGGAACGTAGACGTCCACCGGGATGATTTTGTCAACGCCCTGGACGATGGCGTAGTTGTTGAATGGGCCGCCAGCTGTGGCACAAATGCCCATGGCAATGACCC
>WFTO01000028.1 GCA_015485435.1 Anaerolineae bacterium
TCGTCACAGTGCCCATTCTGGGTATGATCTTCGCCCGAGAGCGCCCGGGGCCGTCCGTGTGGACGGGCGTGGGCCTGGCGTTTTTCGGTCTGGCTTTGCTTTCCCTCTCGGGCGTCAATCTGTCCCAGGGCATCAATCCGGGCGATGTGCTGGTGCTTTTCGGAGCCATCAGCTTCGCCGGACACATCGTCACCACGGGCCGCTTCGCCCACCGCATGAACCCGATCATCCTCACGTTGGCCCAGCTTCTCACGGTGGCTTTGCTGGCGGGACTGATCAGCCGCGTTTTCGAGCCGCCCGTTCCGCTATTTCCTCGCGGTCAGCCTCTTTTTGCGGCGGCGTTCACGGGCGTGCTGGCCACCGCAGTCGCATTTGGCGTGCAGACCATGGCGCAACGATTCACGACGGCCACCCACACCGCGCTTATCTTCGCCACCGAACCGATTTTCGCGGCCCTGGGCTCCTTCGTTCTCATCGGCGAACGCCTGACTTCCATCCAGCTTTTGGGCGGCGCGCTCATCCTGACAGGCATGCTCGCCGCGGAGCTGGGCCCGCAGTTGAGGGCCAGCCTGAGACAGCCAACGTCGTAATTCCCACTTTTTCTGTTATAATCCTTACAAAAATCCGCACTCACTGGAGCCAATCATCATGAGCCAATTCCATCCTTTCGTCATGGAACGGATGATGTCGCAGTTCGAACAGACGGTGGATTACAATCTGTCTGAAAGCGGCGTTCATCCCATCGTCTTACGCGACCTACTCGGAAACGACCCCGACATCATCAACCAGTTCCTCAACACCGATCTGAATTATCCTTATGCCAACGGCAATCCCGACCTGCGTCAGAACATCGCCCGTCTTTATGATGGCGCCACGCCCGACAACGTGCTGGTGACTGTCGGCGCGGCCGAGGCTAACTACATTACCATCCGCACGCTGCTGGAACCGGGCGACGAGATCGTGATCATGCTGCCCAACTACATGCAGATATGGGGCATCGCCAAAAACCATGGGCTCCATGTCAAGGCCTTTCATCTGCAGGAAGACGCGGGTTGGGCGCCCGATCTGGATGAATTGCGGGACCAGGTGACGCCCAAGACGAAGCTCATCGCCATTTGCAATCCCAATAATCCCACAGGGCGCATCCTCACGCTTGAGGAAATGGATGCCATCATTGCGGTGGCCGACAGCGTGGGCGCATGGATATTGGCCGATGAAGTGTATGCGGGAGCGGAACGCCTGACGGATGAAGAGACGCCATCCTTCATCGGACGGTATGACAAAGTCGTGGCCACGGGCAGCATGAGCAAGGCCTACGGCACGCCAGGCCTACGCATTGGTTGGGCTGTGGCTCCTGCCGGGGTGGTGGACGACATCTGGGCCCGTCATGAGTATGTGGCCATTGCCGCGGCCAAGCCCTCTAACCACCTGGCCGCGATCGCACTCTCGCCCGACGTGCGACCCCGCATCATCGCCCGCACCCGCGACTACATCCGTCGCGGCTATCCCATTCTCGAATCCTGGATGAACGAACACCCCGGCGTCTTCGATCTCACCCCACCACAGGCCGCGGCCATCTGCTTCGTGCGCTATCATCTGGACATCAACTCCACCGAGTTCGTGGACAGGCTGCGGCGAGAGAAGAGCGTCCTCATCGTACCGGGCGACCACTTTGGCATGGACCACCACCTGCGCATCAGTTTCGGTCTGCCTCGCGACTATCTCCTTCCCGCACTAGATCGCATCCACGAGCTCATTGAGGAGATCGCCGGATGACACCCGACCTTTCACGTCTCCTCCCCGACCTCCAGGCCCGCATTCGGCAGGCCGACGCCCGCATCCGTCCCTATGCGCGGGAGACGTATGTGGAGCCCTCGCCCTTTTTCAGCGAATTGGGCGACGCGGAGGTGTTCTTCAAATGCGAGAACCTCCAGCATACGGGTTCATTCAAGGCTCGCGGCGCGCTGAACAAGATTTTGGGCTTATCGCCGGAAGCGCGGTCGCGGGGCGCGGTGACCGCCTCGACGGGCAACCACGGCGCGGCCTTTGCTTATGCGCTGAATCAAGTAGGCGCGGAGGGCGTCGTGTTCGTGCCTGAAACCGCGTCACCCACCAAGGTGGCGGCGATCCGTCGCCTGGGCGCGCGAGTGGAGACGTTCGGTAGGGATCCGGTGGAGACGGAGGCTCACGCCCGGGCGTATGCTCAGACTCATAGCATGACCTACGTTCCACCCTACAATGACCTGGATGTCATCGCCGGGCAGGGGACCATTGCCGCGGAGCTGGTGCGTCAGTTGGGGCCGGTGGACGCGGTTTTCGCGTCGGTGGGAGGAGGCGGGCTTATCAGCGGCGTGGCCGCCCATCTCAAGGGCGTCTCGCCCGACGTGCAAATCATCGGTTGTTCGCCCAAGAACTCGCAGGTCATGGCCCAATCGGTGCGTGCGGGCCGTCTGCTCGACCTACCATCCCTGCCCACCCTGTCCGATGGCACGGCCGGAGGCGTGGAGCCAGGCTCGGTGACTTTCCCCCTATGCCAGGCCCTGGTGGATAATTGGGTGGAGGTGGATGAGGATGCCATCGCGTCGACGCTATGGACGTTCATGGCCGCGCATCACATGATGATCGAAGGCTCGGCCGCGGTGGCCATCGCCGGATACCTGCACCTAAAGGAACGCTTTGCCGGACAACGCGTCGCCATCATCCTCTGCGGTGCAAATATCGACCTCTCGACGCTGCATGATGTGCTGGCGACGAATCACGCATCGTGAATGAATCCTATCTCATGCCAACGATTCTCACCCTGAAACAGATTCAAGCTGTACTTCCTGGCCTTGACCTGATTCCCGCCATTGAGGAGGGATTCGTACGTTACTCGGAAGGTCAGGCTGTGGTCCCCCCCGTGGGTGAATTGCTGTTGGAACGGGGGGAAGTGCATATCAAATATGGTTATCTGCATGGCGATGATTTTTATGTCATCAAGATCGCATCCGGTTTTTACGAAAACCCCCGATTGGGATTGCCCTCCAGCAACGGACTGATGCTGCTTTTCAGCCAGCGGACAGGCGAGCTCATGGCCATTCTGCTGGATGAAGGGCGACTGACCGATGTGCGCACCGCGGTGGCGGGCGCCATCGCGGCCCGGCATTTGGCGCCTGCGCGCGTGGAACGCATCGGCATTGTGGGGACGGGCGTCCAGGCCCGGTTGCAATTGACATATCTGCGACAGGTTCTTGATTGTCGCGAGGTGTTGGTATGGGGTCGGGGGCGGGCGCAGCTCGATGATTACCGTGCAGATATGACGCCCCTGGGGTTCCACATCGAAACCACGCTCAACGCCTCCGACATCCTACAAACCTGTAATCTCATTGTTACCGCTACCCCCGCGACCGAACCTCTTCTCTCAGTTGCAGATCTACGCCCAGGCGTGCATATCACTGCAGTGGGCAGCGACACGCCTCACAAGCAGGAGTTGGACGCCCGCATCCTGGCCCAAGCCGACGTGGTCGTTGCGGACAGCCTTGCCCAATGCCTGGCGCGCGGTGAAATCCA
>WFTO01000029.1 GCA_015485435.1 Anaerolineae bacterium
CTCCAACGCTGCTCGACGGGTCGTGCGCGTTCGGAGAACCTTGCGCAGGAGCGGCCTCCGCCAGAGCCCTCGCCGGCGCTGGTCATTCCGGCGAGGAAGAGGCCACTAGCGGACACAAGAACCTGTGCTATAGAATGAAAAAAGCGCTGGGCTCTCCTTTATTCAGGAGCAATGGCCATTATGTGCCGCTTCATCCTGGGTGTCTTAGTCGTAATCAGCCTTTTCTGTGGCATATGGACCTATCTGGGCGAGGATGCCTTTATGTGGGCCCTGATCCTGGGTCTCGTGATTCCTGGGCTTGGACTTATTCTTCTCCCCAAGCGCGGAGTGCAGCATGCCTATCGAAACCTCTACAGGAAAGTCGCCATAATCATTGTTCTGGGGGTAGGAATCCTAGGAATGGCCGGGCTATATGTTCTGGCTCAGATCTTACCAAGCGATGCCAGTGATTTGGCAATTTATGCTGGGTTGGGATTCATAGGGATGGCGATCATCGGATTGTCGTTCCTTATGGCATATGCCACCGTGGTGCCACCCACGCGGCGTCGCGACTGGCTGAAAAAACATTTTCCTGAGGTAATTAAGGCCATCAAGCGCTACATGCAGAAAGGGGACCTGCTGGAGGACTACACGCCCATCCTGCGCATCGGTGGCAAGCGCTACTTCCTGATCTATTATCATGACAAAGGCAACGTAGATGTGCTGCGAGGCATTTTGCTGCTGGACGAAAAAGGCCGCCGAGTGAAGGACGAAAAGATGCTGCGCCTGGCCGCCAAATGCAAACATCTGGCTTTGAAAACCATAGACTTCTCAAAGAGTCAGCGAAGGGCAGCATTGGTTGATAGCTGGGCGCAGACCATGCCAGGCCTGCGCACGACCTTCGAATGGCTGAGAAAGAATGGGCAGCAAATCGAAGCCATCAGCGAGCAAGCACGCTCGGACCTAGGCGTGCTTTTGGAAGGCCAAGACGATTTGTTCACCCTGATGACCCTCAATCGGGATGCGAACCTGCTGGAAGCGCAATGGGCCAAGGATCATGGTCTTGGGCGGCTGACTGAAGTGCGGGCGGAGGATGCTCTGGAAATGGAAAAGCGCTTGCTGGAACTGACCCAGCCTATCGTTCAGATGGCACAGAGAATCCGTGAGCTTGAACAGCCAGCGGAACGATTGGCAAAGGTGCTGACTGAATTGCCCGCGGTTCCGCAGCGCAAGATGATGGTTGAAGCGCTTCTTGGGATTGCCGATGGTGCGCGAACCGTATATGGCTGGGTTGAAAAACGGGAATACGGCTGGATAGATGAAGAGCATCTGAAGGCCTACCGCGCGCGCAACACTTATGCCGATCAGGTGGATGCCCGGCTGCGCCGGGCGGAGGCGCGGGTGTGAGCTGGGCCGGTTGGGGGCTGCTGGTGCTGGGGCTGCTGGTGATGGGCATGGGCCTGCTGGACCGCCGCTGGGGGAACAAGGGCTGGCAACTGCGCACCCTCACTGGCCTGGCCACCGCCCTGGCGGGGGTCTATTTCTTGTTGGGGGGCTGAACGGCCTGGCAACGCGGCAAGGAGGGAAAGATGGGCCGCTTCTGGTGGGGGTTTATCCTGTTGGGGATCGCCCTGTTGATCATGAGCCTTCTCTCCTGGATCTGGGACCGCAAGATCGAAGGCTTCATGATCGGGCTGGGGGTCGGGCTGCTTTTCTACGGCTTCAGCCTGCGAAGGCGTGAGGCGTGATGCGTGCCACGCAAAGGGTAATCCGTAGAACGTGAGGCGCAGTGGCTAGAAGCTGGTCGCCGAAGGCTGACGGCTGATGCCTGAGACCTGCCCTCGATTCGCGCTTGCCCCCACCCCGGATTCATGCTATTTTGAAACGGGCCGGAGGGTCCGGATTTCAGCGGATCGATCCGCTGGCGTTTGATTATTCTTTGCCCTCATTCTCCCCCGTTGTTCGGCGCTTGCGGCTGATCCAGGGGGTGATTGCCGTGAAAGCCATGCGCCTTTTTCTTCTCGTCGCGCTGTTCAGCGCGCTGTTCATCCTGCCTGTCTCCGCCCAAGAGAAATGCCCTCATGAGGACCCCGATTGCCCGATAGCCGCGCCGCAATCCATCCAGGTGAACCCTGAAGCGGTGAGCGCGCCGGGTTCGGCGGGGGCTGTGGCGGATCCCGGCGCCCTGTCTTCCCAGGACGCTTCAGCATCCATGCCCTCGCCGGGCTTCGTGGAGCCGGCGTCGCTGAGCCGGCCCGGCTCAGTGACCGGGGGGCAGGCCGATGCGGCGGCCTCCCAGTCCCCGCAGGCCGGGACGGGGGCCGCGAGGGCTGCGGCGGCGCTGCCC
>WFTO01000030.1 GCA_015485435.1 Anaerolineae bacterium
CATTCGAACACGGAGAGATTCAGCCAACGCATAGATATCATGATCCTGAATATGACGGCGATCCTGACGCAGGTGAACCGTAATCTGGTGCGCACCGGCCCGCTCGCAAATTGCAGCTGCTTCCAGAACATCGGGCACAAGCCCTTTACGAGCCTCGCGCAAGGTTGCCACGTGATCAATATTTACACCGAGTTCAATCATGGAAAAGTCCTTCTAACCAGACTACGTAGACGATACACCCCTTTTCGTCTCTCATGTCCCTTTGGTCTCTAGCCCTTACCCCGGTTATGCACATCCAGCCCGAAGTGGTGGGACCACAACCCGGACTTATGGACCTTGATTCCTCGCCGTCTGAGAACGTCCTTGGTTTTTTAGCGGTTCTCCCAGATTGCGGACTAAAGCGCGGCAACCCGGTCCGCCAATTGCTGGGTGAGTATCTGGGCTGCCTGTGCATCCTGATGCTGCACCATAACGCGCACGATGGGTTCCGTGCCCGAGGGGCGAATCACGACGCGCCCCTTTCCTTCGATTTCATCACGCACCTCATCCACCAGCGCATCCAGCGAATCCTGGGCCGGTTTCGACTTGCCGTCTAAGGGGACCTTCTGATGGCTTTCGGGCATCTCCTGATAAACGCGGGCCAAGGCGGACAGAGGCTGCTCCTTACGTACAATAATCGCCAACACCTGCAACGCCGCGATGATGGCATCCCCCGTGGTATTGTGGTCGAGAATAATCATATGCCCTGACGATTCTCCGCCAATGGTCAACCCCTGATCACGCATGGCCTCCACCACATAGCGATCACCCACCTGCGTATGGACCACGGAGCCACCCCGGGGTTCCAGCGCTTTTGCCAACCCCCCATTGGCCATGATGGTGGTCACAATGGTTTTATTGGGTAATTCGCCACGCTCCAGCCGGTCTACCCCCAGCACGGCCAACAGGGCATTCCCATCCAGGAGGCGGCCATCGCCGTCGGCCATGACCAGGCGATCTCCATCCCCATCAAACGCAATACCAAGGTCAGCCCGTTCACGAATGACCGTGGCCCGCATTTCCTCGGGATGGACCGACCCCACATCGGCGTTGATGTTCCTTCCATCGGGGGTATCGCTGAGTGCAATCACCTCCGCACCCAGCTCCCGAAGCGTATCAGGACCCGCTTTATAGGTTGCTCCATTGGAACAATCCACAACAATACGTAATCCATCAAGGCGCATTCCCTTGGGAAAGGATGCCTTTACAAATTCAATATAGCGGCCCACTGCATCATCAATGCGTCGGGCAACCCCAATATCGCAACCCGTAGGACGCACCTTATCCACTTCCCCCGTTTTGATGAGCCGCTCGATTTCGTCTTCTACCTCATCGGCAATTTTGTAGCCATCGCGCCCAAAGAGCTTGATACCATTATCCGCATAATCGTTGTGTGATGCCGATATCATGATGGCCCCGTCACAACGGAGGCTCCGCATAATGTAAGAGACACCCGGTGTGGGTAATGGGCCTGTCAGGAGCACGTTGATACCCACAGAGCACAGACCAGCCGTCAGGGCATTCTCCAGCATATAGCACGAGCGGCGGGTATCTTTACCGATGAGAATCGTATGGCGCCCATTTCCGTTTTGAAACAATCGCCCTGCCGCACGTCCAACCTTCAACGCCATCTCAGCGGTCATGGGGTGAATATTGGCTTTTCCCCGGATACCATCCGTTCCGAACAAGCGGTCTCCCATACTCCTCTTCCTTTCTTCGGTCGCGTACTAACTATTCCGGTCCATGCAATATTGCTTCGGTCATACGCACCACGCGACTCATGGCATGAACATCATGCACCCGAACGCAGTGAACCCCCTTTATCACGGAAAGGGCGACGGTCGCCGCCGTGCCTTCCGTGCGATCATCCACATCTGTGTCGAGAACCGCGCCAATCGTCGATTTATTCGAGGTTCCGATTAATACGGGCAAGCCAAACTGTCGAAATGCGTCCAGCTCACGCAGCACGGTTAGATTATGCGCTACCGACTTACCAAATCCAAAACCGGGATCAATCCAGAGTTGCTCTCGCCTGATACCAGCGGCCTCTGCCGCGATAATTCGCCCCTCAAAAAAATGTAATATCTCGGATACAACATCCGTATAGCACGGTGCCTCTTGCATTGTCCGAGGCACGCCTTGCATGTGCATGAGCACACATGGGCACCCGGCCTCGGCAATAACATCAGCCATCTGGGGGTCATGGCGCAAGGCACTGATATCATTAATCATGGTCGCCCCGGCTGCCAATGCCTGGCGTGCGGTTTCTGCGTGGTACGTATC